>DATING010000822.1:0-2936 GCA_035474555.1 Longimicrobium sp.
TGGCGCTGTACCGCCGCCGCGGATGACGGCCTCCCGCACGGCGGGCCGCACCGTGCTGGTGGTGTCGTACTCGTACCCGCCCAACGGCTCGCCGGGCGCCCTGCGCACGGTAAAGTTCGCGCGCTACCTTCCCGCCAGCGGCTGGCAGGCCGTGGTGGTGACCCCGCGCGCGGGGTACGCTGCCATCACGGGGCTCACGGACGAGGCCGAGGCGGCGGGCGTCCGCGTGGTGCGCACGCGCGACCTGGGATGGGCCATGCGGCGGCTGGCGCCCGTGGGCGCGCCGCCCGCGGCCGGGGCCGCCGCCCCCGCGCGGGGGGAGGGCCGCCGGGCCCGCATCCTCAAGTCCGCGCAGATGCTCGCCATCCCCGACCGCAACGTGGGATGGTACCCGTTCGGCGTGGCGGCCGCGGCCGACGCCGCCCGGGCCACGCGCCCCTCCGTGGTCTTTTCCACGTCGCCGGCCATCACCAACCACCTGGTGGCCCTGCGCACGGCGGCGCGTTTCGGGCTCCCGTGGGTGGCGGACTTTCGCGACCCGTGGACCCTTTCCGGGGGGTACGCGGTGCCAGCGTGGCGCCGCCCCCTGGACCGGCGCATCGAGCGGCGCATCGTGGAGCACGCCACCCGCATCGTGGTGACGACGGAGCACGACGTGGAACTGTTCGCGCGCGGGTACCCGTGGGCGCGCGAAAAGCTGCGGCTGGTGCGCAACGGCTTCGATCCCGCCGACTTCGCGGGGCTGCCGGGGCCGGCGGAGGGGGACCCGCGCTTTACCCTGACGTACGCGGGGAGCTTCTACGGCGGCGGGCGCGACCCCGACGCCCTGCTGGCGGCCATGGCGTCGCTGCGGGCGCAGGGCGTGCTGACGCCGGAGAACTTCCGGCTGCGGCTGGTGGGGAACCCCGAGGCGGCCGTGCGGGCCCGCGTGGCGGAGCACGGCGTGGGCGAGCTGGTGGAGGAGACGGGGGCCGTGCCCTACCACCAGGCGCTGGCCCTCCTGGCGTCGTCGTCGGCCGTGCTGCTGCTCACGCACCTGAACCTGAGCTCCATCCCCGTCAAGTTCTACGACTACCTGGGGGTGCGCCGTCCCATCCTGGCGCTCACGGAGCCCACCTTCGAGGTGGCCGGCCTGGTGCGGCGCAGCGGCGCGGGCTCCGTGGTGCACGCCCGCGACGTGGAAGGCATCCGGGGCTGGCTGGCCGAGCGCGTGGGCCGCGGCACCCCCCCGGCCCCCACGGGCGACGCGGCGCGGGAGCTCACCCGCCAGGCGGCGGCCCGCGAGCTGGCGGCCGTGCTGGACGAGGCGGCCGCCGTGCCCCGGGCCCTGGCCGGCGCCGCATGAGGGCGCCGGACGCATCCACCGCCCCGTCCGCGGGCGGTCCCGTGAACGAATCCGAATGAACGTACGTATCCGTATCGACGGGCAGGAGATGTCCGGGGACCACTGGCTCCGCGGGCGGCTGTACCACGACGGGCACGCCACGGCCGACGCGGGCGCCCTGTGCGCCGGGTGGCGGGGGATGGACGCCTGGGCGGCCGGGCTGCGGCGGACCAACGGGTTCTTCGCCCTGGTGCACCGGCAGGGGGCGGAGGTGTTCGCGGCCGTGGACCACATCCGCTCCATCCCCCTGTTCTTCGCCACGGCGGGGGACGAGGCGTACCTGTCGGACGACGCGCGCTGGGTGCGCGACCAGCTGGGGGCGGGGGAGGGGCAGGGGCCCGCGGCCACGGACTTCCTGCTCGCCGGCTACGTCACGGGCAACGAGACGCTGGTGCCGGGGCTGAGCCAGCTTTCCTCCGGCGACATGGTGCGCCTGGCGCCCGGTCCCGGGGGGATGACGGCGGAGGTGCGCCGCTACTGGTCGTACGCCGACACGCAGGCCCCGCCGGCGCCCCGCGAGGAGCTGGAGGAGCGCTTCGACGCCATGCTGCTGAGCACCTTCGGGCGGCTGGTGGAGATGGCGGCGGGGCGGACCATCGTGGTGCCCCTGAGCGGGGGCAACGACTCGCGGCTCCTGCTCACCATGCTCAAGCGCATGGGCTACCCCCGGCTGGTGACCTTTACCTACGGCCGCGAGGGGAACGAGGAGTCGGTGCTGAGCCGCGAGGTGGCGCGGATGCTGGGGGTGCCCTGGCACTTCGTCCCCTACGACAACGCGTCGTGGCGGCGCTGGTTCCTGTCCGAGGAGCGCAAGGCGTACTACGCAATGGCGGACGGCCTGTCGTCGCTGCCGCTGCTGCTGGACTGGCCGGCCGTGGGCGAGCTGCGCCGCCGGGGGATCGTGCCGGACGACGCCGTCTTCGCGCCCGGCCTCACGGCCGACGTGTACGCCGGCAGCCGGAGCACCCGCTACCCGCACCTGTACCGCCCGGGGCTGCCGCCCGTGGACGAGGTGGTGCACGTGGTGCTGCGCTCGTGCGTGGCCCTGTGGGACTGGTCGCGCCGCGAAGAGGAGTGGTACCCGGTGCTGGCGCAGCGGGTGCTCTCGGGGCTGGGCGACTACGCGCGCTTCGATGACGGCGGGCGGGCGCTGGAGGCGTGGGAGGCGCGCGAGCGGCAGCCCAAGTACATCGTGAACTCCGTGCGGGCGTACGAGTTCTGGGGGTACGACTGGTGGATCCCGTTCTGGGACAAGGAGTTCCTGGACTTTTGGCCCAACGTTCCCCCGGACCTGCGCATGGACCGCGTGTTCTACCGCGGGTTCGTGGAGCGCCTGTTCGCCCGGGTGAGCGGCGTGCCCCAGCGGCAGCAGCCCCCCACGGCGGGCAAGGCGTGGCTGGGGCCCGCCGTCAAGCGGATGGTGCTCCGGAGCCCGCTGTACCCCGTGGTCCGCTCCGGGTACCGGATGGTGCGCTCCGTCACGGAGTACGACCGGCACCCCGCGGCCTACTACGGGATGGTGCCCCGCGACGTGTTCCTGCGCACGGCGGGG
>DATING010000823.1:0-1658 GCA_035474555.1 Longimicrobium sp.
CATCGCCGTACCAGCGGTCCACGGGCGTGGCCAGCGCCTCCTCCAGCACCGTGGCCGCCTCTTCCATCCGCCCCGCCTGCCACAGCAGCAGCGCCAGCGTGCGGCGGGGATTCGGAAGGTCGGGACGCATCTCCACGGCGCGGCGGGCGGGCGCCTCCCACCCCGTGCGATCGCCCACGCGCCACAGCAGCAGGGCCGCCCGCTGCAGCATCTCCGGCTTGGACGGGGCCACCTCCACCCGCGATCCCGTGGCGCGGGCGGCCTCTTCGCCGCGGCCCTGGCCGTGGGCGGCCAGGGCCAGCGCCTCGTAGACCTGCGGATTGTCCGGGTCCAGCGGCTGCCACAGGAACGCGACCTCGCGCAGCTCCGCCCAGCGCGCGCCCTCCGCCAGCGCCTCGCTCAGCTGGTTGTACAGCGCGCGGTCGCGGGGGTTGGCGCGCAGCTGGATGCGCAGGCTGTCCGCCTCGCCGGGACGGAAGCGACGCGCGCCCACCCACTCGGGGAGCTGCGGCCGGGGCGGCGCGCTGGGCGCGGGCGGAGGGGCAGACGCGGCCGGGGGGGCAGCGGGCGCCGACGAAGCACTCGATACCTCCACGCCCGCGACACGGCCCTGCAGCGCGTCCGCGGTCCCCGTCACCACGGCCTCTTCCCGCTCCCGCGGCGCGGAGGAGACCGGGGCCGGCGACAGAGGAGAGGGTGGCGGCGGCGGCGGAGGAGGCGGCGGAGGCGGCGGCGGAGCGTCGTTCACGTTCGCGGCGACCTCGCCTTCTTCCGGGACGAAGGGCGGCACGGCGCCGTCGGCATCGTCCTCGGCGGGCCGGGCTTCCTCGTTGGCGGGCTCATCTCCCGGCTCCTCCGGCGCGTCCTCGCGGCGCGCGAGATCGGCGGAATCCGCGGCGGCCAGGCGCGCGGCGGACGGGCGGTCCAGGCGGGCGATGCCGCGCGGGCCCACCGTCAGGATGCCCGCCAGCGCGCTCCGCTCCAGCCCGAAGCGCGCGTAATCCTCCTCCGTCTCCAGCACGAGCATGGTCGTGCGCGGCACCATCACCCGGTGCGCGATGCTGAGCCGCACCTGCTCGTCCGCCAGGCGCCGGCGGTCCGCATCGCCATCCGCCCAGCGCTCCTGCTCCTGCAATGATTCCAGGTGCGCGCGGTAGAACTCGCGGACCAGCAGCGGGCCGAAGAGCGTCGTGTCCATCTGCAGCGCGGCGCCCGTCCGGATCCCATCCACCGCCACGCGCGTCGCCGCGCCCTCGGGCAGCATGCCCAGCACCAGCACTTCGCTGCCCGCCAGCACGTCCTCGAACCCGACGGCGTGCACCGTCTCCGCCGCGGCGTCGCGCACCTCCACCGTGCGGCCCACGGGCAGCCGCAGGCGCATGGCGGCCTCGCGGGCGCTGGCCTCCATCGTCTCCGTGAACGGCACGCGGACGATGCGGCCGCGCCCCGCCGTGATGGGCCGCAGCGTAGAGGCGTCTTCGCGCGATCCCAGCACGAGCGCGCTCAGGGGCGTGCCCCGCGGCATCCGCTCCAGCGGGCGAAAGAGCTCCGCGGGCGACGTCTCGCCCATGGTGGCCGCGCCGTCGCTCACCAGCACGAAGCGCGTGCCCGGCTGCCGCGCCGCGCGCGCCGCGATGTCCGACAGGGCGCCGTGCAGG
>DATING010000824.1:0-7154 GCA_035474555.1 Longimicrobium sp.
TGCTCCGCGTCGCCATACTCCTGCGCTCCCAGGAACAGACCCAACTCCAGCGGCATGTTGAAGCGGGGGAGCCGGTTTACGGCGTCCAGCTCCACCCGCGAGATGTCGTGAACGCCGTACCGGCACTCGCGGATGATCCGCTTGATCTTGCGGATGCGCTCCTCGCCGCTGTCCTCGAGTTCCAGCGCGCACCGCGCCCAGAACCCGCATTCGTGGATGGCGAACACGAGGGCGTGAAGCAAGCGGCGGTACCCGTCGTCGAACGGGCAGTTCACGAAGACGCTGCGGTCGTATTCTCCACCCCCGCCGCCGATCAGGGCGGCGGGGCTGGGATTGCCCTCGTGCCACGCTTGCGGGGGCGTTTGGGCAGCGGCCGCGCCGGCCGCTCCAGCTCGGCCGCGATGATGGCCTTCCGGATTTGCTCGCGCGTAAACCGGCCGGCTGGGCCTTCCGAGGTAACGAGAGTGCGCCACGGTAGCTTGTTCGCAGGCATGTGATCCTCCAGTGAAAAACACGCTCCTGACGAGTGTAATGTACACTTCTTCCCTTGTCTAGCCCCCCGCGAAAACTGGTCCGGCAGCAGACCGAAGCGGATCGCTCCCATACCGCCAGGCGTGGATCAAGTGTGATTCCTGCAACAACATCCACGCATGCCGGATTCCGGCTCGGAAGATCGGTGAACGCCTCTGGCGCGATGAGGGCGGCGGCCGTTCACTTTTGGATTCGGCATGCGCTCCCGACCCTCCTCCCCGAAGCCGAATTCATCGGACGCGAAGAGGCGGGCCTCCCGCCTGGGAAGCCCGCCCTCTCCATCATCCACTACCGCACTTACGCACTACCGCACTCACGCACTCACGCACTCATCTCAGGAATCACCCTCGAGATACGTGTACCCCGCCAGCCCGGCGATGTAGTCCGCGATGAAGCCGTTGGCCTCCGCGCGGGTGATGCGGCTGCCGGCGTTGGCGATCTTCCGGCGGAACGTGCTGATGAGGTCCTGTGCGTTGAACTGCACGTAGTTCAGCACCTCGGTGATGGTGTCGCCGTGCACCAGGTCGCCGATCTCGTACCCCGTCTCGGTGAGCTTGATGTGCACCGCGTTGGTGTCGCCGAACAGGTTGTGCAGGTCGCCCAGGATCTCCTGGTACGCGCCCGTCAAAAAGATGCCCAGCACGTACGGCTCGCCATGCCGGAACGCGTGCAGCTCCAGGCTGGGCTTGGCTTTGCGCCATCCCACGAAGTGGTCGATCTTGCCGTCGCTGTCGCAGGTCACGTCCTGCAGCGTGCCGCGGCGCGTGGGCTCCTCGTCAAGCCGGTGCACGGGCATGATGGGGAACAGCTGGTCGATGGCCCAGCTGTCCGGCAGCGACTGGAAGAGCGAGAAGTTGCAGAAGTACCGGTCGATGAGGATCGCCTCCAGCTCCGGCAGGATGTCCTCGTACTCCTCGGGATCCTTGGCCGCCAGCTGCGCTACGCGGTTCATGATGGCCAGCCAGTAGCGCTCGCCGTTGGCCCGCTCGCGCAGGGTGAGCGTGCCGGAGTTGAAGTGCACCACCAGCTGCTCCTTGAGGAACGTGGCATCGTGGTACACCTCGTGGACCCGCCGCGCGTTCAGCTCGCGGAACACGCCCGCCAGCTCCTGCACCAGCGCGTGGTCGTCCTCGCCCACCGGGTGCGGCTCCTCGGGGCTCTGCGTCTCCAGGTCGATGACGTTGATGAGCAGCAGCGCGTGGTGCGCCGTGAGGGCCCGGCCGCTCTCGCTGATCACGTGCGGCATGGGCACCTCGTTCTCGCGGCACGCCTCCGCCAGCGAGTAGATAATGTCGTTGGCGTACTCCTGGATGGAGTAGTTCACGCTGGCCGTGCTGGTGCTGCGCGACCCGTCGTAGTCCACCCCCAGCCCGCCGCCGACGTCCACGTACTCCACGTCCACCCCCAGCTGGCGCAGCTCCACGTAGTACCGCGCCACCTCCGTCATCGCCAGCTTGATGTTGCGGATGTCGGGGATCTGCGAGCCCAGGTGAAAGTGGATGAGCTTGAGCGACTCCAGCTTGCCCGCCTCCTTGAGCATGTCGATGACCTTGACCAGCTGGGCGCTGTTCAGGCCGAACTTGCTCTTTTCGCCCGCCGTCTCGCTCCACCGCCCCGCGCCCGTGGCGCTGAGCTTGATGCGCACGCCGGCCGTGGGCTCCACGCCCATCTCGGCCGCCACCCGCAGCAGCACCTCCACCTCGCTGATCTTCTCCACGACGATGAGCACCTTGTGCCCCAGCTTCTGGCCCATCAGGGCCAGCCGCATGAACTCCTCGTCCTTGTAGCCGTTGCAGACGATCAGGTGGTCCGCGCGCTCGTGCAGCGCCAGCACGGCCTGCAGCTCCGGCTTGCTTCCCACCTCCAGCCCCACGCCGTGGCGCTCGCCGTACTCGACGATCTCCTCCACCACGTGGCGCTGCTGGTTGACCTTGATGGGGTACACCGTGGTGTACGCGCCCGTGTACCCGTACTCGCGGATGGCCGTGGCGAACCGGTCGCCCAGCGTCTCGATGCGGGTGCGCAGGATGTCACTGAAGCGCAGCAGCAGGGGCAGCCCCACGCCCTGCGCCTCCAGGTCCGTCGCCATCTCGAACAGGTCCAGGGCCGGTCCCGCCTCCTTGGACGGGCTCACGGTCACGTGGCCTTTTTCGTTGATGTCGAAGTACCCGATTCCCCAGCCTTCCACGTTGTACAGCTCGCGGGAATCGTCGATCGTCCACTTCTTGGGCAGTGCGGCCTCCGTCGGCTAAGCACGGGCGGATGGAAATTGAAGGCGCGTAATTTGGAACCCCCGGGCCCCGCGCGAAAGGGCCGGGCCCCCCGCCTTGTTCCGGGGGCGGTCCCCCGGCTAGTTTCGGGCCGTTCCAGTGGCCCCGTTCCCGAGACCGACCGAACGCGCATGTACCGGGCACCCGACTTTACCCAGCCCCGCTTCGCCGACGCCCCCGCCGCCCGCTTTCAGGCCGCCCCGGCCGACGGCGTGCTGCCCGAGGGCTTCTTCTCCACCACCAACCTGCCCACCTACGTAAAGCTCGCCGGCGGCGAGTGGAAGCTGCCGCGCGACCCGCGCATGGACAGCGCCCTGGTGCTGGACGACGACGGCGTCCCGCGCGTGCTGGAGGCGCGCTACGTCCGCGCCGGACAGGCCGTGGCCATGGGCTTTGCCGAGGACGGCAGCCAGGGCATCTTCGTCCACGCCGCCGGCCTCATGGGCGCCGAGGGCGACGTGGGCCCCGAGGGCGAGTTCAAGTTCATGTCCTCCGAGGTGAGCCGCGAAAAGCCCACGGACTACGGCGAGATGGCCCGCATCCTGGTGGACGAGCGGGAGCGCGGCGGCCACTTCATCTGGGTGGTGGGCCCTGCCGTGCTGCACTCGCGCGGCCGCGACACCCTGGCGTGGTTCATCCGCGAGGGCTTCGTGGGCGCGCTGTTCGGCGGCAACGCCGTGGCCGTGCACGACATCGAGAGCGCCACCCTGGGCACCACGCTGGGGATGAACAACCGCGGCATCCCCATGGAGGGCGGCCACGCGTTCCACATGCGCGCCATCAACCGCGTCCGCGCGGCGGGCAGCATCCAGGCGGCGGTGGAGCAGGGGATCATCAAGGAAGGCGTGATGCACGCCGCGGTGACGAGCGGCGTGCCGTACGTGCTCGCCGGCTCCATCCGCGACGACGGCCCCCTGCCGGACACCATCACCGACGCCATCCGCTGCCAGGAGGTGATGAAGGAGCACACGCGCAAGTGCACGGGCGTCATCATGATCGCCACGGCGCTGCACTCCATCGCCACGGGCAACATGCTGCCGTCGTACGTGTGGAAGGAGGCAACGGGCGAGGTGCGGCCGCTCACCACCATCTGCGTGGACTCGTCGGAGTTCGTGGTGAGCAAGCTCAAGGACCGCGGCACGCACCAGGCCTTCGGCGTCATCACCAATGCGCAGGACTTCCTGCACGTGCTCCGCTTCTACGTGGAGCAGGAGGTGGCGGAGCGCGCCCGGGCCCCGCAGACCGCCGGGGCCGCCTGAGCCAGGGGCCCCAATCGCAGCCGGCACAGCCCCAGCCCGGGCGGGTGAACCCGACGCTGGCCCTGTCTCTCGGGGCCATCGCGGACCGGCTGCCGCCGGAGCGGGTGGACGCCGTGTGGCTCTTTTCCGCCCGGGCGGTAGGCCCGAAGGAGAGTGGGCTGGCCGTGCTGTCGTCGTTCCCGGAGGGAGAGGTGGCTGGCGCGGCGCGGACCATCCACACGCTGAACTACGTGCTGGATCCGCAGCCCAAGGGCCCGCCCGTGCGCACGGACGAGCTGGCGGAGGTGGGCACGGTGCCGCTGGACCGCATCGACCGCATCATCGAGGGCGTGCTGCATCGGCTGGACGTCCCGGAGACGCCGGACGTGCGCGAAACGGGGGGAAACGTGCACGCTTGGACGGCCCTTTTAGCGGAGCTGGCGGGCGTGGTGCTTGACCCGGCCAATCAAGAATCATTATCGTTAGGGAGCGCATCGCCTCCCGCCCATCAGGGGACCTGAATGGCCGCCGTAGAAGAAACCGTGACGTCCTCGCCGTACCTGCACCTCTTTCGGCGCTACCTGCGCCTTCAGGGGCTGCCGGTCACGCAGCAGCGCGAGGTGGTCGCCGACGTGGTGTTCACCTCCCCTGACCACCTGTCGGTGGAGGAGATCGAGGCGGAGCTCAAGAAGCGGGGCGAGCGCATCGGCAAGGCCACCATCTATCGCACGATGGAGATCCTCGTCCGCAGCGGCCTGGTGCAGGACCACGACTTTGGCGACGGGTTCAAGCGCTACGAGCACCTGTTCGGGCAGGAGCGGGGGCACCAGCACCTGGTGTGCACGCACTGCCGCAAGGTGGTGGAGTTCCGCCGGCCCGAGGTGCAGCGCATCCAGGACGAGGTGGCGCGGTCGCACGGGTTCGTCCCCGCGCGACACCGGCTGGAGGTGTACGGCCTGTGCCCCGACTGCCGCGCCGCCGGCATCGAGCTCAAGTACGAAGGCGTCGCCTGCCCCGCGCTCACGTTCTGATGAGTGCGTGAGTGCGGCAGTGCGTCAGTGCGGAAGTGAACCGCCCCGTGAGACATGATTCTCGCGGGGCGGTTTGCGTGTGGGCCGGATGCGCAGGGTGGAGGAAGCGCATGGCTTTGGAAGGACGGAGAAACGGCGTTCGTGCACCGGGCCGGGCATCCGTCAGCGCCCCCTCCCGCTCGTCACCTCGCGACCTTCCCCAAAAAACCCTGGGGGAGGTTGTTCGTACACGGAATCCGTTCCGGCGTGGCACTCCCCCGTGACGGACAGTCCGCGCAGGCGGACTTCGTGTGTTCGTTGCGGCGAATTCATTCGCTCTGGCCGGGTGCCGACCGCGCAGGTGCTCCGCCCCGCGCCGGAACTCCGCCTGCCTCAACCCTCCCCCAGGGGTTTTTGGGGGAGGGTGGGCGAGGTTTACGAGCCCGGGTGGGGGCGCTCGCGGACTCCGCCACTCCGGTTCAATGCCGAATTGCTTCCTCTCGCCCTGCCGGTCCGCTTGACTCCGCCCCGCCGCGCCGTTCTTTTCGGGCTTCTGATTCCGGAGACGAACGGCCAACCGACGGATGGATAGATGAGCGAGCAAATTCCCGCCGCGCTGCAGGAGCTTCCCTGGGAGCTTCCCCGCAACTTCCTGGGCCTGGAGGGCGACGCGGCCACGTGGCAGAACGCCGGCGTGGTCGTCCTTCCCATCCCGTACGAGAGCACCGTCAGCTACCAGGGCGGCACCAAGCTGGGCCCCGACGCCATCATCCAGGCCTCGCGCTTCATCGAGCTGTACGACCAGGAGCTGGATGACGAGCCCGGCCCGCGCATCGGCGTGCACACGCTGCCGGCGCTGCACCTGACGTCCGCCGGGCCGGAGGCCGCGGTCAAGGAGCTGCGCGAGTGCATGGCCACCATCCTGGAAGCCGCGGGAGACAAGCTCGTGATCGGGCTGGGCGGCGAGCACAGCATCACCAGCGCGCCGGTGCTGGCCCACGCCGACCGGCTGCCGGAGGGGCGCCGCCTGACCATCCTGCAGTTCGACGCGCACGGCGACCTGCGGCTTGAGTACGAGGGCTCGGCGTATTCGCACGCGGCGGTGATGGCGCAGTGCATCGACCGCGCGGACCTGGTGCAGGTGGGCATCCGCGCCATCACGTCGGAGGAGCGCGCCCTGATGCGCGAGCGCGAGGGGAGCATCACCACCATCTTCGCCGAGGAGATGTGGGAAGACACATCGTGGATCGACCGCGCCTTCAGTGCGCTGGGCGACGACGTGTTCATCACCTTCGACGTGGACTACTTCGACCCGTCGCTCATGCCGGCCACGGGCACGCCGGAGCCGGGCGGCCCGCCGTGGTACCCCACGATGAAGCTGCTGCGCCGCGTGTTCGAGCAAAAGAACGTCGTCGGCGTGGACGTGGTGGAGCTGGCGCCCATGGGGGGCAACGCGGCCCCGGACTTCGTGGTCGCCAAGCTCGTCTACAAGATGATCGCGTACCACAGCCTTTCCAAGCGCCGCAGCTGAACCGGATCGCGGGAGATTGACGAGATGGCAGGCGACACGAACTTCGGCCCCGTGGCCGGACAAACGCCGTCGAACGCGGGCCAGCCGGAGGAGCTGGAGCCGGGCGAGGTGCCGGCCGGCTACTCGGACCGGGGCGGCACCGACCGGTGCGACGAGTGCATCTTCTTCATCGCCAGGGTGAACGGGCCGGATGGCGCCGCGCCGGGCGAGTGCACGGTGCACGGAACGCCGCCCTACATCGTGGACGCGGGCGGATGGTGTCCCGCGTGGGAAGCCATGGATGAAGACGTCCCGCCGTTCCCCGACCTGGACTTCGCGGCGATCCGCCCCGTGTAGACGCGCACGGGATCCGGATCTCGCACGATATGGCATCGCGGCCCGCTTTCCCCCGGAGAGCGGGCCGTCGTGCGTCCGGCAGATGCGGCGGCGTCCGCTCGTTCCAGCAGGGCAGGGGTGATTCACCACCGCGGCGACGGGGGAGGGCGGATGCGGATTCGCTTCGGATGGCTGATCGCGACGGCGCTGGCGTACGGCATCGTCGGCGGATGGCTGCTGTACACGCAGCTCTGGGACG
>DATING010000825.1:0-2173 GCA_035474555.1 Longimicrobium sp.
CTTTGAGCGCGAGATGTACCGCGATCCCGACCGCCCGGACCTGAACCGCGTGTGGTGGGACCTGGTGGAGCGGATGCAGCTCATCCGCTACCCAGAGGCGGACCCGGAGGGGACGGAGTGGGCCAGCAAGAACCACCTGTCGCTGGCGCCCGTCTACTATCACAACTACCTGCTGGGCGAGCTGATGGCGTCGCAGGTGTCCGCCGCCATCCGCCGCGAGACGGGGCTGCCGCCGGAGCGCAGCATCGCCGGCGAGCCGCGGGTGGGCGCCTTCTTCCAGGACCGCATCTTCAGCCGCGGCGCGTCGCTGGACTGGAACGGGCTGATGGTGCACGCCACGGGCGAGCCCCTGGACGCGCGCTTCTTCGTGGAGCAGTTCGTCCACGCGTCCTAGCTTCCGATCATCGTCGGATGGCAGAAGCCCCGCCCGGTACGTGACCGGGCGGGGCTTCGTCGTCCATCGTCTCCGCGGGTGCGCTGTACCGATGCGCGGAGGAAGTCGAGCCGTGGCCGCTTTGGCGGATTCGGATGATCTACACCCCCGCCAGGTGGACGCGGTTGCGGCCGGCGTGCTTGGCGTGGTACAGCGAATCGTCGGCGCGCTTGGAGAGGGCGGCGAAGTCGTCCGCCCCCGTGCGCTGCGCCACGCCCACGCTCACCGTGACGCGCAGGGCGGGATCCACGTCGCTCCACTCCAGCGCCTCCACGGCCGTACGCAGCCGCTCGGCCACCTCCACGGCGTGCGCGGCGTCGGCGTGGGGGAGCACGGCGACGAACTCCTCGCCCCCCGTGCGGCCGATGTGGTCGTCGTGGCGCAGGACGCCGCGGCAGGCCTGGGCCACGCGCCGCAGCACAACGTCGCCCACGTCGTGGCCAAAGGTGTCGTTGATGCGCTTGAAGTGGTCCACGTCCAGCGCCAGGATGCTCACCGGCTCGTTCCTGCGCCCCGCGTCGCCCAGCCGCGCGTCTGCCACGGCAAAGAGGTGGCGGCGGTTGGGGAGCTTGGTGAGCTCGTCCGTGAGCGCCATGGTGCGCAGCAGGCGGGCGCTGGCCACGTGGCGCACGATGAGCGCGGCCAGCACCAGCATGATCACCGCGCTGAGCGCGATGACGACGGTCTGCAGGCGGCGCACGCGGACGGCGGCGGTCAGGGCCTGGCCGCGCAGGTTGTTCTCGCGGAGCAGCGCGCGGTTCTCGGCCTGCTGCGCGCGGTTCTCCGCCTCCTTGCGCTCCGTGTCGAACTGCACGCGCAGCCGGGAGGTGTGCTCCTGCTTGAGCTGCTCGGCGAGCGCCGCCTGCATGCGCATCTGCGTGCCGCGGGCGTCGTAGGCGGCGCGCCAGTCGCCCGTGGCAGCCAGGGCCAGCGCGCGCTCGTCGTGCAGCTTTTCCAAAAAGCGCGTGTTGTCGATGGATTCGAAGTGCACCCGCGCCGTCTCCAGCTCCGCCAGCGCCTCGTGCGGCCGGCCCAGCGCGCGCAGGGCGACGGCGCGCGGCAGGCGGGTGCGCGAGGTGCCTTCCACGTCGTCCGTGCGGATGGAGTACGCGAGCGACGCATCCAGCCAGCGCAGCGCCTCCGCCGGTTGCCCGGCGCGCGTGAGCGCGCCGCCCATGGCGCGCTGCACCACGGCGATCTCGCTGGAGTCGCCGCGCGTGCGCTCGATCTCCAGCGAGCGGCGAAAGTACGGGAGCGCGGCGGCGTGCTCGCCCTTGGTGTCGAGCGTGGTGCCCAGGTTGAAGTACGCGGTGCTGATGCCGGCCTGGTTGCCGGCCGCCTGGTTGCTGGCCAGCACCTGGCGGTAGTATTCGATGGCCTTGTCGTACTCGCCCACGCGCCGGTCGGCGTACAGGTTGGCGATGTCGTTGAGCGTGTGGCGCTGCCGGCCGGTCTCGCCCAGCCGCTTGTACAGCTCGTGGGATTCGGTGAGGTCGGTGAGGGCCGCGCCCATGTCGCCGCGGTAGTAGCGCAGCCCGCCGCGGAACATGAGGCCCGCGGCCAGCAGCCGGTCGTCGCGCAGCCGGCGCCCCTCGGTGACCGCCGCCTCGTAGTCCGCCGCGGCCTCGTTCACGCGGCCGGCGTTCTCCAGGCCGTAGCCGCGGCAGGTGCGCAGGTTGGCGCGCTCGCGGGCGTCGCCGGCGCGCTCCGCCTCGGCGATGCCGCGCGAGGCCAGCGCGA
>DATING010000826.1:0-5741 GCA_035474555.1 Longimicrobium sp.
TCTGGGCGCTCCGCGCACCGAAGGGGGTCCGGGACTCGGTGCGCGCGCGCTCCCTGTGGGGAACTCCGCGCGCCGGCGCCTTTCGGCTGATCGAGGACCTGCTGAACCAGCGCGCCACCGTCATCTACGACACCGTCAAGGAGAAGGGCAAGGAGACCTCGGTCCGCAACGTCGCCGCGACCGACGACGCCCAGGAGAAGGGCCAGCAGATCGCCGACGAGTTCACCCGCTGGGCGTGGGCGGACCCCGACCGCGCCGCATACCTGGTGCGGCGCTACAACGAGTGCTTCAACGACGTCAGGCTCCGCGAGTACGACGGGTCGCACATGACCTTCCCGGGGCTGTCCGCGGCGCTCGTCCCGGAACCGCACCAGCGGGACGTGGCCTGGGAGATTGTCTCCCACGGCAGCACGGGAATGGCCCACGCGGTCGGCGCGGGGAAGACCCTCGCGGCGATCGTCGCGAGCATGCGCCTGCGGCAGCTCGGACTCTGCTCGAAGCCGCTGCACGCGACCATGGGCCACATGCTGGAGCAGTACTCCCGCGAGTTCCTCCAGGCGTACCCAGAGGCCCGGCTCCTCACCGCGCACGTGGAGGACGTGAGCAGCAAGGACCGCCGGCGCCTCTTCTTCGCGCGCGCGGCCAGCGGTGAATATGACGCGATCATCGTCACGCACTCCGCGTTCGAGAAGCTGGGGATGTCGCCCGACTTCGAGCGCACGTTCCTGCAGTCCGAGGTCGGTGCGTTCCGGCAGCTCCTCAGCGAGGCGGAGGAGGAAGAGGGCAAGCGGAGCCTCACGGTCAAGCAGCTGCAGGTCGTGCTCCGCCAGTACGAGGCCAGGCTCGAGAGCTTGAGCCACCGCGCGGACCGGGACGAGAACCTTTGCTTCGAGGAGCTGGGGATCGACTGGCTCTTCATCGACGAGATCCACCTGTACAAGAACGCGGCGACCCGCACGAAGATCGTGGGCATGCCGCGGGCGGCGAAGCCGTCCAAGCGGTCCTCCGACCTGTGGATGAAGTCCGCGTACATGCACGGCAGGCGTCCCGGCCGCGCGGTGGTGGGGATGACCGGGACGCTGATCGCCAACACGATCTCCGAGCTGCACGTGCACCTGCGCTACCTCGCGCCGGACCTGCTCCGCGAGTACGGGATCGAGCACTTCGACGCGTTCGCGGCGAACTTCATCCGCCGCACCTGGGTCCTGGAGCCGAGCCCGTCCGGGGCCGGGTTCGCGATGCGGGAGCGGTTCCACTTCACGAACGTTCCCGAGCTGCTGTCGATCATCAGCCAGCGGGTCGACATCCAGATCGCGGAATCCCTCTATGATCCCCAGTCCCCGGAGGATGCGGCGCCCGCGGACCCGCCTGCGGCCCCGGCGGCCCCCGCCCCGCCCGCGCTCCCGCCCAGCACGGCCGCGACCCACTGGCCGCGGATCCGCGTGCGGGAGAGGGGCCCGAGGAAGGTCCTGAAGCTCCCCCGCCCTGCCCTCTTCGGTGGGCGGCCGGAGGTGGTGACCGCGGAACCGAGCGACGAGCTCCTCGCCTATACGGCGACGCTGGTGGAGCGGGCCGCCGCGATCCGCGACCCGAGCGCCAAGATCGACCCGCGCATCGACAACATGCTGAAGGTCACCACCGATGGGCGGAAGGCGGCGCTGGACATGCGCCTGATCCGGCCGTCGACGCCGGACTATCCCGGCTCGAAGGTCAACCTGCTCGTGGAGGACGTGTTCCGCCGCTGGGACGAGACCCGCTCCGCGCGGGCGACGCAGCTGATCTTCTGCGACCTCTCCGTCCCGCGGTACGACGGCGGCTTCAGCATCTACAACGACATCCGCGCCAAGCTCCTCGCGCGGGGGATCCCGCCGGCCGAGATCGCCTTCATGCAGGAGGCGACGAATCCGAGGAAGAAGGCGGCGCTGCAGGCGGCCATCCGGGCGGGTCGCGTCCGGGTCACCCTCGGCTCTACGTTCAACATGGGGACGGGCACCAACGTCCAGGACCTGATCCTCGCGCTGCACCACCTGGACGCGCCCTACCGTCCGAGCGACGTCGAGCAGCGCGACGGCCGCGGCGCCCGGCGCGGCAACCTGAACCCGGTCATGTGGATCCGCCGCTACGTCACCGAGCGCAGCTTCGACGCATACATCTGGAACCTTCTCCACTACAAGCTGGAGATGATCAACCGGGTCATGATGGGCGACCCGAGCATCCGGGAGATCGCGGACAACGACTCGGTCACGCTGAGCTACGCGGAGGTCAAGGCGCTGGCCGCGGGGAATCCGCTGATCCTGGAGAAGGCGAACGTCGAGGCGGAGATCGCTCGCATGCGGAGGACGCGGAGCGCATTCCTCGACCGCCAGATCAGGGCCCGGGGCGAGCGCGCGGACTACCCGCGCCGTCTGGCCGCCGCCGAGGCCGGACTCGCGGCCGCCGAGGCGGACATGGGCCGCAGGCAGGACACGCACGCCGACGCGTTCCGGATCGTCATCGGGGACCAGGAGTACCGGACGAGGCCGGAGGCGGGAGCGGCGCTTCGCCGGGTGATGGAGGAGGGGTGCCACCGCGCGCGGCGTCGCGAGACGATTCCCGTCGGGCAGTTCGCCGGCTTCGACCTGCTCGCGGTCGTGCATCCCCAGGCCGAGACCTCGCTGCTCCTTCGGGGAGCCCGCGACTACGAGCAGGACGTGCAGCTCTTCCAGTCGCCCGTCCACCTGGTGATGAGCCTGGAGGCGATGCCTCGCCGCCTCGACGCCATCATCCCGAGCCTGGAGCAGCAGGCCGCTTACCTGCGCACGCAGGTTGCGCAGCTGGACGCGATGAAGGAGGAGCCCTTCCCGCAGGAGGCGAAGCTGCTCGGGCTCGTGGAGCGTCTCCGCGAGATCGAGCACTCCCTCCGGATCGACGACCGGACGGAGCGCCAGACCATGGGCTCGCTCGACATCGCCGCGGCCGAGGACGAGCCGGAGGATGAGCCGGACATCGCGCTCGCGGCCTGAAAGCCCCCAGGACCCAAACCACCACCAGCGCCGGCGGGCCACGGCCCGCCGGCTCGGAGGGCGAAGATGAGCGAAACGGAACGTCAGCATGAGCACGGCCCCGGAGACCGGCTCGCCTGGCCGGACGGACACGACCGGGAAGCCGGCGAGGGCGTCGTGGTGGAACTGCTGCCGGCGACGGCCGCCGACCGGCGGCCCCGGTACCGCGTGCGAGTCTTCCACGACGGGCTGCAGACGGACGAAGAGATCGTGCTCCCGGAAGGGCTCGTGACCCGGGTTCCACGCTGGGAGGTCCACATGGAACGGGACGAACGCAAGCGTTACCACGGCGGCCAGGCCGCGGGATGGACCGAGCCGATCCCGGACGAGTGATCGACGCTCGGTCGGCGGCGCCCGGTCACCCGGGGTATCAGTTCCGGGAAACAGACCTGGCGCCAACGGCCGCCGCGACGAGCATGAAGATCCCCATCATCAACCGAAAAGGCGGTGTCGCGAAGAGCACTACCGCGATCAACCTGGGCGCCGCCCTCGCGCAGGCGGGCGACTTGGGGATCGCGACCCGGGACTACCGCACCCTGATCATCGACCTGGACCCGCAGGCGAGCACCTCGATCGCCCTGACCGGCGGGAGCGAGGACCAGGGCCCGAACCTGGGACACGTGCTCATCGACGGCCTGCATATCGAGGACGCCATCCGGAGCACGACCACTCCGAATCTGAAGCTGATCGCGGCCTCGGAAACCCTCGGGGACGAAGAGGAGCTGGTCCGGCTGGCGCTGGCCAGCGGGGTCACCGACGAGCAGCGGAGCAGGTTCCTGCGGAGGTTCAGGAGGAGGCTCTCGGACGCCCTGGAGATGCTCCAGACGCCGATCGACGTGGTCCTGTTCGACTGCCCCGCCGGCGTCGGGCTCCCCCTGACGCTGGCAATGACCGCCGGCGACCGATTCCTCGTTCCCTCCAGGGTGGACCGGCTGGGCGGGCTCGATCGCTTCCTGGACCGGCTGATCGCGCTCCGTGCGGCAAGCCCGTACCCAATGGCGCGGATCCTCGGCATCATCCTCATCGATCTGAACTACCAGCTTGCCGACACGGCGGAGCGGGAGGCCGAGATCCGTTCCAGCTACGGTGGCGGAGTGTTCGAGACCGTAGTGCGGCGCAACGTCACCATCGAGCGGGCGCAGGAGGCGTTCCGCACGATCTTCCAGGAGGATCCGTACCTCCGGTCCACCGGTGCACAGTGCTATCGCGATCTCGCCGCCGAGGTGCTCCTGCGCGGCCTGGATTGCGGAATCGACCCCGCGGACCTCGCCCCGGAGGTACGCCTCCGCGGGACACGGCTTGGCCTGATGCGCAGTTCCCCCGCCGACGTTCTCACCGTACCCGCATGAATCCGACGACGCCCGCACCGGAGCCTGTACAGCCGTGCCCAGTCTGTCCCGACGGACGCCTCGGGCAGTGGTCCCACGTCCGCGCGGGCGGGGAGATCGCGATGCTCGGCGGCCGCGCGCTCGCGGGGCGTCCGTGCGACCGGTGCCACATGGTGCAACTGGCCACGACCAGCCCCCCGGCAGCGGGGGCGCAACCGCTGGCGGCCCGGAACCACTCGCCGGGATCCGACCTGCTGCAGGGCGTGCTCGGCAACCTGCGGATGGCGATCGCTGAGCTGTGGCGCGCGCGTCCCCGACGGCGCCGCGGGTAGCGGAGACCCACCGTACCCCGAAAGAGAAAAGGAGAAGCTGTACGCCGCTCACCCCACGGGACGCGGCCAAAACCGCCCGCCACTCCATTCCAGGCTTCCACCCCGATGAGCCATCAGCTTCCGTCGCCCGCGGGCCGCTCTCCGAGCGCGCCCGCCGCTTGCCCGTTCCGGTTTCGCTGGACGTGCTCCTACATGGGATTCGCCGAGTACGAAGTGGCCGGTGACGGCGCCGCGTACCGCGTGGAGGTGCGCCGGTCGGCGTCCGAGTACGAGCGCTCCATCTTCAGCGGAACCGAAGCCGAGTGGCAGCGGGACGTGATCCCGTCCATCGGCCTCCTGCGGCGCATGTACGAGCCCACGAAGCCCATTCCCGGCGCCGTGGTCGCGGCGTTCAACACCTGGCGCGCCGCGGAGCACGCCAGGTCGATCTCCGAGATCCGCGACCGCTACGGGCCCATTCCCAACCTCGTGTTCCCGGATCCCCCTCCGCCGATCCGCGGCGGAGCGTACGTGGTCGGGAGGGGATGGATCGAGACCGCCGGCGGTTAGGCTGTCGGACCGGAGATGTGACCAGGGGGACAAGCCCCCCGCTCGCCCGCCGGAGGGGGCACCGCCCCCCGACGCTAACGGCCTCTCCCGCGCAGCAGCTTGCGGGAGAGGCCGTTTTCACTTCCGCCGGAACTCGCTCCGGCGCATCACCGCGCTACGGTCGCTATCAGTTGGTAGCTCCCATTGAGGATGAAGATCGGGCTCCAGTTGAGGGAGATGTTGAACGTCCCATCGGGGTTCCGGCTCACCGGTTCGGTCGTCCTGTGCGCCACGACGTAGTACAGGTCCCCCACCTGATAGTACGTCCACGCCCAACCCGGCTTGGCCTCTTCCGGTTCGTTCCACTGCCCCCACCAGACGTAAAAGAGCTGCTGACAGACCCCGCTGTCTCCGGGATTCACCAGCGCCCGAACCTGCGAAGCGGTTACCACTGGCACCCCGCTTGGCCGCGCGTTCGTGTACTGCGTTGCATAGTTCACGACCAGACGGCG
>DATING010000827.1:0-2901 GCA_035474555.1 Longimicrobium sp.
GGGCCGACGTCATCGGCCTCAACTGCAGCACCGGCCCCGAGCACATGCGGCAGGACATCCGCTACCTGGGCGAGAACAGCCGGCTTCCCATCAGCTGCATTCCCAACGCGGGCATTCCGCACAACGAGGGCGGCTGCGCGGTCTATCCGCTGGGCTCCACCTCGTTCGCGGAGCAGATGGAGGAGTTCATCCGCGAGCACGGCGTGCAGATCGTGGGCGGATGCTGCGGCACCACGCCGGACCACATCCGTGAGCTGGTCGCCCGCATCCGCGACGTGAAGCCGAAGGCGAAGCAGGTGGAGTACGTCCCCCGCCTCTCCTCCGGCATCCGCGCGACGGACCTGGTGCAGGTCCCCGCGCCGACGATGATCGGCGAGCGGGTGAACTCGCAGGGAAGCCGCAAGGTCAAGCGCTTCCTGCTGGCGGACGACTACGACGGCGTGCTGGAAGTGGCCCGCGAGCAGACGGAGAGCGGCGCGCACGTGCTGGACGTGTGCGTGGCCCTGACGGAGCGGCAGGACGAGGACGGGCAGATGCGCACCGTCGTCAAGCTGCTGTCGCAGGGCGTGGAGGCGCCGCTCTGCATCGACAGCACGGAGGCGGACGTGATCCGCGTGGCCCTGGAGCAGTCGCCGGGGCGCGCCATCGTGAACTCCATCAACCTGGAGAACGGCCGCGAGCGGTGCGATGCCGTGCTCCCCCACGTGGCGGCGCACGGGGCGGCGGTCATCGCCCTGACCATCGACCGCGACCTGGGCGGGATGTGCAAGACGGCGGACACCAAGCTGGAGGCCGCGCGAAAGATCCACGCCATCGCCGTGGACGAGTACGGGCTGCAGCCGGACGCGCTGATCTTCGACGCGCTCACCTTCACGCTGGCCACGGGCGACGAGGAGTTCCGCCGCAGTGCGCTGGAGACCATCGAGGGCATCCGCGTCATCAAGCGCGAGCTGCCGGGCGTGCTGACGACGCTGGGCGTGTCCAACGTCTCGTTCGGGCTCTCCCCCGCGGCGCGGGCGGTGCTCAACTCCGTGTTCCTGCACTACTGCGTGCAGGCGGGGCTGGACACGGCCATCATCAACCCCGCGCACGTAAAGCCGTACTTCGAGATCGGCGAGGAAGAGCGCAAGCTGGCGGACGACCTGATCTTCGACCGCCGCACGGAATCGCACGACCCGCTGGCGGCGTTCATCGCCTTTTACGAGGGCAAGAGCGGCGAGGTGGAATCCACGGTGGATCCCACGGCGGAGATGGAGCCGGAGCAGGCGCTGCACTGGAAGATCCTGCACCGCAAGAAGGACGGGGTGGAGGACTGGATCGACCGCGCCGTGCAGAAGCTGGGCGCCGTCCCCGTGCTCAACGACGTCCTGCTGCCCGCGATGAAGGAAGTGGGCGACAAGTTCGGCGCCGGCGAGCTCATCCTCCCCTTCGTCCTCCAGAGCGCCGAGGTGATGAAGAAGGCCGTGGCGCGGCTGGAGCTGTACCTGGAAAAGGCGGAGGGGCAGACCAAGGGCAAGGTGGTGCTGGCGACCGTGTACGGCGACGTGCACGACATCGGCAAGTCGCTGGTGAACACCATCCTGACGAACAACGGCTACACGGTGTTCGACCTGGGCAAGCAGGTGCCCGTGAACACCATCCTGGAAAAGGCGGAGGAAGTGGGCGCGGACGCCATTGGCCTCTCGGCGCTCCTCGTCTCCACCAGCAAGCAGATGCCGCTGGCCGCGCAGGAGCTGCACCGGCGCGGGCTCAAGTACCCGCTCCTCGTGGGCGGCGCGGCCATCAACCCCAGCTTCGTGCGCACGGCCTCGCTGATCGCGGAGCAGGAGCCGTATCCGGCGGGGATGTTCTACTGCAAGGACGCGTTCGAGGGGCTAGAGACGATGGACCGGCTGATGGCGGACGACGGCGCGGAGTTCGTCCGCGCGCACAACGCCGAGATGATCCGCCGCCAGGCCGAGTACGAGGCGCGCCGCGCGCAGGCCAAGGACCTGCGCCCGGCCAGCCGCGAGAACCCGTCCGTGCCTCCCGTGGAGGTGCCCAAGCCGCCGTTCTGGGGGTGGAAGGTGCTGCTGGGGATTCCGCTGGACGACGTGGTGGCGTGCATCGACCGCAACACGCTGTACCGCATGCAGTGGGGCGCCCGCAACCTCAAGGGCGAGGAGTGGGACCGCATGGTGCGCGAGGACTTCGAGCCGCGGCTGGCGCGCTACACGCTGGAGGCGCGCACGCAGCGCTGGCTGAGCCCCAAGGCTGTGTACGGCTACTTCCCCGCCGCGCGGGTGGAGGACTCGGTGGTCGTGTACGATCCCGCGGACCGCACCACGGAGCTGGGGCGCTTCGACTTTCCGCGCCAGGAAGACCGCGAGCAATTGTCGCTGGCGGACTACTTTCGCCCGCTGAACGGCAACGGCCCGGAGGACGTGATCGCCCTGCAGGTGGTGACGAGCGGCGACCGTGCGCAGGAGTTCATCGAAAAGCGCACGCAGGGCGGGGATTACTCCGAGGGCTACTTCCTGCACGGCTTCAGCGTGCAGACGGCGGAGGGGACGGCGGAGCTCGTGAACCGCCGCATTCGCCAGGAGCTGGGGGTGACGGAGGAGCGGGGGCTGCGCTACTCGTGGGGCTACCCGGCGTGCCCGGACATCGAGCAGCACGAGACGCTGTTCCGCATCCTCCCCGTGAAGGAGAGCATCGGCGTAGGGCTGACGGCCGGGTTCCAGCTGGATCCCGAGCAGTCCACGGCCGCGCTGGTGGTGCATCATCCGGCGGCGAAGTACTTCTCGCCGACGTAAGGGCGGAACTGCGGGAACTGCGGGGGACAGGTTACAGGGGACAGGTTACAGGAGGAGGACCGTGCGGGCTCGGGCGGGGGCCCTCACCCGGGTTCGTAAACCTCAC
>DATING010000828.1:0-5407 GCA_035474555.1 Longimicrobium sp.
CAACGATACACACCACGTTGTATTCACCCCGGCCGTACCCGGCCCACGTCACAGGCGTCCAGTCCGACGATCCCGACCGCGCCTCCGCGCGCGTTCATTCCCTTGCAGTCCGTAGGTTGCAGGTTCGCAGTGCGAGTCCCCTTTCAACCCCCAGCGCAGGAGGTGTCCACGACCCGTAGCCTTGCAGCGGCAGGGCAGTCCCCCGATTCGGGCGATCCCCGGCTCCCGTCCCCGGAAGCCGGTTCTGACCGCCCGGTGCGCGTGGACGCTTTCGCGTTCGCACGCATGACATCGGACCCGAACCCTCGGCGGCCCCACTCCGGAGCCGTCGGCACACAGGAGGACGAGGAATGAAAAATTTCCGTCGGCTGATCGCGGTCTTGGCTGCGGCGGCGCTCGCACCCGCGACGTTGATGGCCCAAGAGGCCGCCACCGTCACCGGGCGCGTGACCAACGCCCAGGGCCAGCCGGAAGCGGCTGTGCTCGTGCGAATCGAGTCCCTCAACGTCGGCGCCAGCACGGGCGCGGACGGCAACTACCGCCTGGTTGTACCGGCGGCCCGCATTCGTGCGGGGCAGAGCGCCACCATCACGGCGTCGCGCACGGGCCTGTCGCCCGTCTCGCGCACCATCACGCTGTCGCCGGGCGCCACGCTGCAGCAGAACTTCCAGATGGCCACCTCCGTGCTCCTGCTGGAGGACGTCGTGGTCACGGGCACCGCGGGCGCCGTCGAGGCGCGCAAGGTGCCGTTCGACGTCGGCCAGGTGACGGCGGAGGACATCCAGGTCCCGCCCACCAGCGCCGGCAGCGCCATCCAGGGCAAGATCGCCGGCGCCATGGTGGTCTCGGGCTCGGGCCGTCCCGGCTCCGCCCCGTCCATCCTGCTGCGCGGGCCCAAGTCCATCAACTCCACGGGCCGCAGCCAGGAGCCGCTCTACATCGTGGACGGCGTCATCCTGGGCGCCGACGTGTCGGACATCGACGCCCTTGACATCGAGAAGATCGAAGTCCTCAAGGGTGCCGCCGCCGCGTCGCTGTACGGCTCGCGTGCCGCCAACGGCGTGATCCAGATCACGACCCGCCGCGGCAACCGCGTGGCCGACGACCAGGTGCGGTACACCTTCCGCTCCGAGGCCGGCCGCAGCACGCTGCCGCAGACGCCCGAGCTCCTGCTGACCCGGTCGCACGAGTTCGCGCTCACGCCCGAGGGCAAGTTCCTGACGACCGCGGGCGTGCCCTGCGACTTCCTGAGCTGCTCCACGCTGCGCCTTGCGGGCCAGAACGCCAACGGCGGCACGCCCACCGAGGCCAACACGTTCCAGAGCAACGCCTGGCCCGGCACGACGTACGACCAGGTGGCGCGCATCTTCGACGCCGGCGTGTTCCTTCAGAACGCCGTCTCGGCCGAGGGCCGCGCGGGCGCCACGAACTTCCACGTGTCGTTCAACAACCTCCGCGACGAGGGCGTGCTGCCCGGTCTCGAGGGGCTGAACCGCAACAACTTCCGGGTCAACGTCGACCAGGCGATCCGGAGCAACATGTCGGTGTCCGCGAGCGCCTTCTACAGCCGCTCGAGCAACAACCTGTTCCCGGAGAACAGCGGCAACCCCATCTTCGCGCTCACCCGCACTCCGGCGGGCGTGAACCTGTGGTCCTGCCAGGGCGATCCCACCAAGGATTGCCGCGACGACCCGGAAAACCTCGTGCTGCAGGTCAACCCGACCAACGTGGAGAGCTCCAACCCCCTCTACGAGCTGGCGACCCGCGAGTACGACCAGAACATCGGCCGCTTCCTGGGCAGCGCCGGCCTGCGCATCTCGCCCGTGTCGTGGTTCGACGTGGACGGCAGCGCGAGCTATGACCGCCGCGAGGACTTCCGCCAGGACTACTACCCCAAGGGCTTCCGGACCACGCAGTCCAGCCCGACGCTCAACAACGGGTTCCTGGACCAGGAGCGCTACCTGACGCAGGCGTTCAACGCCAGCCTTACGGGCACGTTCCGGTTCGACCTGTCGGACCAGATCCACAACCGTACCCAGCTCCGCTACCTGTACGAGCAGCAGGACCTGGACTACGCGTACACCAGCGGGTACAACTTCGGCGTGGGCGACGTAGTCGCGTTCGACAACGTCACCACCACCACGCTGTCGGCGCTCAGCGCGCTGCAGCCGGAGCGCGCCGACGGCTACTTCCTGATCACCAACTTCGACATCGCCGACCGGTACATCATCGATGCACTGGTCCGCAACGACGGCAGCTCGCTGTTCGGCTCTGACCAGCGCCGCCAGTGGTACTACCGTCTCGGCGGCGCGTGGCTGCTGAGCGAAGAGTCGTGGTTCGGCATGCCGGTGCTCGACGACGTGAAGCTGCGCTACTCGCTCGGCACGGCCGGCGGGCGCCCCTCCTGGGCGGCGCAGTACGAGACGTTCCAGGTGGCGTCCGGCTCGGTTTCGCCCCTGACCCTGGGCAACAGCGACCTGCGCCCGGAGTACACCACCGAGCACGAGGCCGGCATCGACCTGGGCTTCCTGGCCAACCGCGCCACCCTGGGCCTGACCTACGCCCACTCCACCACGGAAGACCAGATCCTTCCGATCCCGCTTCCGGCCACGACGGGCTACCTGAGCCGCACCGTGAACGCGGGCACGCTGCAGAGCAAGACGTGGGAGCTGTCGCTGGACACCCGCCTCATCGAGCGCGGGCAGTTCTCCTGGTCGGCCCGTATGAACTACGACCGCACCCGGACCGAGATCACGTCGATGAACGTGCCGGGCTTCCGGTACGGCGTGCTGGGGCAGAACCTGGGCAACGTGTTCTACGCGCGTGAGGGCGAGACGCTGGGCACGTTCTACGGCCGTCAGTTCGCGACCGAGTGCTCGCACCTGCCGTCGGGCGTGGACTGCGGCCAGTTCCGCGTGAACGACGAGGGCTACCTCGTGTGGACCGGCGGCGGCGAGCTGAGCGAGCGCAAGTGGGGCACCAACGCTCCGGGCGACCTGCAGCGCGCTTCTCCGCTGTTCAGCACCCTGGCGTGGGGCACTCCGTTCGGCGCCCAGTGCACCGACCGCGACAACCGCACCGAGTACTGCCCGCTGGGCAACACGCTGCCCGACTACTCGATGAGCTTCTCGTCGACGATGCGCTTTGGCGGCCTTACGCTGTACGGCCTGCTCGACGCCGTGCAGGGCTTCAGCGTGTACAACCAGCCCCTGCAGTGGGCGGTGTTCCGCCGCACCTCGGGCCTGTCGGACCAGTCCGGCGTGCCGGTCGACCAGCAGAAGCCGCTTTCGTACTACAGCTCGATCTACCAGACGAGCGGCCTGCGTCCCAGCTCGGCCTTCGTCGAGGACGGCAGCTTCGTGAAGCTGCGCGAGGTGTCGCTGCGCTACACCTTCGGGCAGGACCTGATCTCCCGCGTGCCGGGCGTCAACCAGCTCGACGGGCTGAGCCTGATGCTGAGCGGCCGCAACCTGAAGACCTGGACCGACTACCGCGGGTACGACCCCGAGGTGGGCAAGGCCGGCGGCAACACCGGCTCCGCCGCGATCGCGCGCGTCGAGGGCTTCCAGTACCCGAACTTCCGGACCTGGACGCTCGGCGTCGAGGTTAACTTCTAAGGGAGTCACCACGAATGAACAATCGGTACAAGGCCGCCGCCGCGCTGCTGGTGCTCTCCGGAGCAACGGCATGCGCGGACCTGGTGGTCCCCAACACCAACACGCCCGACCGCGGTCGCGCGCTCGCCACGCCCGGCGACGTGGAGTCGCTGGTCGCGGGCGGATACAAGAGCTGGTACGGCGGCGAGGAGTGGCAGCAGGGAACGGTGGCGGGCAGCCCGGGCTACATCATGGGCACCCAGTCGTTCATGTGGAGCTCCACGGCGGCCAACCAGGGTTCGCACGAGTACAGCCAGATCCCGCGCGTGCCGATCCAGAACTCGGCCACGCACCAGGAGTACGTGTTCATCGCCACGTCGTGGCAGCGTCACTACCGGGCGCTTGCCTCGGTGGCCGACGGCCTGCGCACGATCACGTCGGACACCGTGGTGTCCAACGGCCTGGGCGGTGCGCGGGTGCTCCGTGCCCGGATCTTCGGCAAGTTCGTCCAGGGGCTGGCGCACGGCTCGCTGGCGCTCGCCTACGACAAGGGCTACGTCGTGGACGAGAACGTGCAGACCATCGACGACAGCGGCGCGCCGCTGCCGCTGGGTGAGCCGGTGAGCTACGCGGCGCTGAATGCCGCGGCGATCGCCAAGCTCGACACGGCCATCGCCCTGGCGGGGACGGCCGTCCAGACGTCCTTCATTCCCAAGGAGTGGATGGCGACGACGGTGGACGTGACGATGCCGGAGTTCGTCCGGATCGCCAACTCGTTCAAGGCCCGCTACCGCGCCAACATCGCGCGTACGCCGGCCGAGCGCGGTGCGGTGAACTGGACCCAGGTGCTGGCCGAGACCGGGGCCGGCATCAAGGCCGACTTCAACTCGGACCGCTCCATCATCGCCAACGCCGGCTGGTGCAATCAGTGCACGCTGCAGTACATGCAGTCGCCGACGTTCCAGCAGCTGACGTACTTCATCCACGGCATGGCCGACCAGTCGGGCGACTACCAGGCCTGGCTGGCGCGTCCGCTGGTTTCCCGCGAGCCGAACTTCGCGAACGGGACGCCGGTGCTCATCGTGACGCCTGACCTGCGCTTTGCGCGCGGCGACACGCTGTTCACCCCGGTTGTGGTCGCCGCGGGCGACTCGATGCTGATCAAGCGCAACCAGGTGGGTGGCAAGTTCACCCGTCCGGCGGCGGCGCCGACCGCTACGCGCACGCTGGACACGATCACGATCAACAACCGCGGCAAGTACTACGGCATCCGCGTGAATGCCACCACCGGCGCGCCGGCGGTGTCCTCGCAGTGGACCAACCCCAACCGGGGCGTGTGGCGCCACTCGTGGTACTCCAGCCACCTGCTGGATCCCAACAAGTTCCTGTCGGGTGCGTGGCCGGAGATCGCCTACGCCGAAATGCGCCTGTTGGCGGCGGAAGCGCACTTCCGTCTGGGCCAGCTGGGTGCGGCGGCGGACAGCGTCAACAAGAGCCGCGTGGCTCAGGGCGGCCTGAACGCCACGGACGCGGACGGCCTGAACACGAGCTGCGTGCCCAAGCTGCCCAACGGCAGCTGCGGCAACCTGTGGGAGATGCTCAAGTGGGAGAAGCGCAACGAGACGTGGGGCACCGGCGCCTACAAGGCGTCCTGGTACTTCGACGGCCGTGGCTGGGGTGACCTGTACATCGGCACTCCGCTCCAGCTGCCCATCCCCGAGGAGCAGGCGTTCGTGCTCGGGCTGGGCGCGCCGTACACCTTCGGCGGCGTGGGCGGACCGAGCTCCGCGCCCCGGAGCTCCTACGCCTGG
>DATING010000829.1:0-8769 GCA_035474555.1 Longimicrobium sp.
CATGAGCGAGTGGAGCCACCCCAGCCGGAGCCAGAAGGCCCCCAAGCGTCCCGTACGCAAGAAAGGGCAGAAGCTTCCCAGGCCCCGCCGGTAGCGCTCCGATCCCACTCCACGGCGCCCGATCCGCGGATCGTCATTCGCCGCGGCGCTTCCGGGTGCCCGCCGCGCATCTTTTTCGCAGGATGCGGATGAACCCGCACGACCCGCCTCACCCTCGACGACGACCACGCGTGCCCAACGACCTGCGGTACCCTCCACGGCTGCGGCCCGGCGACCGGGTGGGCGTGTTCTCGCCCTCGTCGCCGGGGGCCGCGCGGTTCCCGGAGCGGCTGCGGCAGGGCGTGGATGCGCTCGCGCGGGGGCTGGGCGTGGAGGTGATCGTCCCCGCGGGGGCCACGCGCGCAACGGGGTTCACCGCCGGCAGCGCGCGCGAGCGGGCCGCCGCGCTCTCCGAGCTCGTGGCGGACGAGCGCATCCGCGCCATCTTCTGCACGGTGGGCGGCTTCAACTCGGCGGAGATCCTCCCCCACCTGGACGCGGAGCTGCTGCGCCGCAATCCCAAGGTCTTCGTGGGGTACAGCGACGCCACGGCGCTGCTGGTGGGGGTGCAGGCGCTGGGCGGATGGGTCACCTTTCACGGCCCCGCCGTCCTCCCGCAGTTCGGCGAGCACCCCGCCCCCTTCCCCTTTGCCCTGCGCTCGCTGCGGGCCGCCGTCGCGGAGGGCGAGCCGCTTCGCGCGTTCGAGGATCCGCCCGCGTGGACCAACGAGGTGCTGGACTGGGGCACGGACGCGTGGCGCACCCGCCCGCGCCGGATGCAGACGCCGGCGGACCGCGCCGTCTGGCGGCCGGGCACGGGGCGGGGGCGGCTCTTCGGCGGCAACCTGGAGACGCTGAACCTGCTCGTGGGGACGCCCTTCTACCATCCGCCGGACGACGTCGTCTTCTTCTGGGAGGCCACGCGCGAGGAGGCCTACCTGCCCCGCCTGCGCCGTGCCCTTACCCACCTGCGGCAGAGCGGGCTGCTCCATCGCACCCGCGCCATGCTCATCGGCCGCTCGCCGTACGCCGCGCCCGTGGAGGGCGTCTCCCTTCGCGACGTCGTGCTGGAGGCCACGGACGGCCTGGACTTTCCCGTCGTGGCGGACCTCGCCTTTGGCCACACGGACCCCATGCTCACCCTTCCGCTCGGTGTCCCCTTCTGCGTGCAGGCGGCGGCGGACGGCGCGTGCGCCATCTACCCTTGCGACGCTCCGGACAGCGCGGGCGCGTCGTAGCAGGCGCGGACCCGGTCCGTGATCTCGCGGGCCTGCGCCTGCGTGGCGGGTGGATAGACGGCGCTGGCGCGAAAGTCGTACGCCACGCCGTCGTACCGCGGGATCACCTGGAAGTGCACGTGCCCCTCCGACTGTCCCGCGATCCTTCCCGCGTTGCAGAACAGGTGCAGCCCGTCCGGCTCAAGTGCACGTGTGATGGCCGCGCCGGCCCGCTGCACGCACTCCATCATCCCCACCATCTCTGCCTCGGAGAGCATGCTGAGCGCCTGCACGTGGCGGCGCGGGGCCACCAGCAGCGCCCCGCGGCTGCGCTGCCGGATGTTGAGGAAGGTGCACGCATGTTCGTTCTCCTCCAGCGGATACCAGGGCAGCCGGCCCGCGATGTACTCGCAGAAGAAGCAGGGGAACGCGCTGGGGAACTGGTAGGGGGCCACGGCGTCCTCGGGGGCAGGGGCTCCGAATGAAATTCTTGTGTGAAAGATTGCGGGGAATGTATTCTATACGCCAGAGGGATGCATCGTACCAACCCGCTGCCGCATCCGCCCATGCCCTACCGCTACCCGGCACCTGGAGCGTGCCCGTTCTGCGCGGAGACCGCGCGCGACGAAGCTGAGAATCCCGACGGCCCCGTCATCCTGCGGACGGACCACGTGGTGGCGCTCGTCCCTCCGCGCATGCGGACGTGGGGCGCCGTGGCCATCGTTCCGCACCGCCACGTCCCCGATGCCTTTCACCTCACGGAAGACGAATCTCGCGACGCGGCCCTCGTCCTGCGCCGGGTGGTGCGGGCCGTGGAGGCGGCCCTGGACCCCGACGGGCTGAACGTCTGGTGGGCCACGGGGCAGCTGGCGGACCAGCCGCTGGAACACCTGCTGATCGAGGTGGCGCCGCGCTGGGAGCGGGTGCCGTACACGTACACGGACTGGCACGACCTGCCCGCGGCCGACCCGGCGAAGCGGTCGGAGCTGGCGTCGCTGCTGCGGGAAAGGCTCCACGCATGACGACGACGATCCCTGCCGCCGCGCCTCCCGCCCCGCGCGTGCTGTCCCTTCCGGCCTGGTCCGACCCGGAGCGCTACCTGGCGGTGCTGGAGAACCCGTGGTTCCGGCTGCTGGTGGACCTTCAGGACTGCGTGACGGCGGCCACGGTGGAGCACTGGTCCCGCCGCGGGCTGCGCACCCTGCACCTGCCCGTCACCACGGGCGCCGTCTCCAGCCCCATGGGCCGCGGGAGCGACTCCCTGCCCGTGGAGGTGGAGCTGTTCGGCGTGCCCACCTACCTCGCCGACTCCATGCAGTTCATGCTGGAGTACGGGTGCCGGCTGGCGGACCACGGCTGCTACTACGTGATGCCGTCCTTTCGGGGCGAGTCGGCGGACGCCACGCACCTGTGCCAGTTCTACCACAGCGAGATCGAGATCCCGGGCGGGCTGGACGACGCCATGGACGCGGCGGACGGGTACGTGACCGCGCTTGCCCGCGCCGTCCTGGAGCGCGGCGCCGACGGTGTGCGCACGTACGCGGGGACGACGTCCCACCTGGAGTCGCTGGCGGAGGGGCGCACCCCCATCCACCGCATCGCCTTCGACGAGGCGGCGCGCATCCTGGACCACGACCCCGCGTGCGTCCGCCCCGGCGAGGGCGGCTGGCGCACCCTCACGCGCGAGGGCGAGGCGCGGCTGCTGCGGCGCCTGGGCGGGTTCGCCTGGGTGACGGACTGGGACCACCTGGCCGTGCCCTTTTACCAGGCGTTCCACCCCGGCGACGAGGGGCGCGCCCGCAACGCGGACCTGCTGTTTGGCCCGGGCGAGATCATCGGCTGCGGCGAGCGGCACACGGACGCGGCGTCCGTGGAGCGCGCCCTGGCCCTGCACGAGGTGCCCGTGGAGCCGTACGCGTGGTACCGCGACCTCAAGGCGCGCTTTCCCCTGCGGACGGCGGGCTTCGGGATGGGCGTGGAACGCTTTCTCATGTGGGTGCTGAACCACCGCGACATCCGCGACCTGCAGATCCTGCCGCGGAGCAACGGCTCCCTGGACAACCCCTGAGACGGGATACCGCCGCATGCCAATCCGCTTCGCCGGCCTGGACGGCGAGATGACCGGGCCGCGGGTGTCGCGGCACAAGCTGTTCGAGATCGCCATCGCCCTGGAGGACGGGCCCGTCTTCTCGTCGCGCATCGGCTGGGAGGAGTTCGAGTTCGACCCCGAGGCGCTGCAGGCCGTGGGCGTCACGCCCGACAGCATCCGCGAGGGCCCGCCCGCGGCGCAGGTGGACGAGGCCGCGGCGGAATGGCTGGCGGCGCAGGGGGTGGAGCCGCACTCGCTCGTGGTGGCGGGGTGGGGCGTGACCACGTTCGACATGCCGTTCGTGGCGACCACGCTGCCCGGCGTCATGCGCTACCTGCACCACCACACCATCGAGCTCAACGCCCTGTGCTACACGCTGGGCGGCAACAAGCCGTACGCGGGCGAGCGGCCGGAGGCGGCCACGTGGAAGGCCATGGCCCGGGTGGCCGCGGAGGTGGGGCTGGAGCTGGGCGCGGGGCTCAAGCCGCAGTGGCACAGCGCGGCGTACGACGCGCGGGCGTCGCTCGCGTCGTGGCAGTGGCTGCGCGCCATCGCCGCGGACCCGCTCCCCGGCAACGCGGCGCCCATCGCGCCCGCGCCGCTGGCAAAGGCGGGGATCTACGTCTCCCCCGCGGAGGCCATGGCGGCGTTCCCCGAGCCCGAGCTGGTATGACGACGGTGCCGGCGGCGGCGCAGGGGACGGCCGCGGTGGATGGGATCCTGGCCCGGCTGGCGCACCTCCCGCCCCTGCACCGTGCCTTCGCGGACCTGGTGCCGTGGCTCTGCGCGCGGGAAGACTGGTCCGTCGCGGTGTGGGGAAGCGTGGCGCGCGGCGAGGCGGACCTCTACTCCGACATCGACCTGGCCGTCCTGGCCGGGCCGGACCCGGAGGCCGCGCGCGGGGAGATCGTGGAGCGGATGCGGGGCATCGGCCGGGAGATCGTGGCGTTCAGCGGCAGCCACGTGGGCCGGCCGGAGCTGCGGGTGACGTACCTGGAGGTGGACGGCTGGCCGGTGAAGATCGACCTGGAGGTGACGCGGGCGGAGGCCGCGGCGCCCCTGCCGGACGAGGCCATGGTCCTCCACGCGCCGCGCCACCCGTTCCCCGCGGCCCGGCAGGCGTCGGGAGCGGCGGCGGTGGACGTGGCGGGGCTGGAGCAGCGGTTCTGCGGATGGATCTGGTACACGTACACCAAGATCGCGCGGGGCGAGCTGTTCCAGGCGGCGCGGTCCATCGACTTCACCCGCGAGAACGCGCTGCTCCCCCTGCTGCTGATGCTGCGCGGCCTGCCGCAGGACGGGCACCGCCGCATCGAGCAGCGGCTCCCCCCGCCGCTGGTGCAGCGGCTGGCGGAGACGTACCCCGCCCGGCTGGAGCCGGGGGAGATCCGGCGGGCGCTGCTGCGGATGGCGGACCTGTACCGCGAGACGCGCCCCGCGCTGGAGCCCTTCCGCGGCGGGCACCCTCCGCCGGACCCCGATCCCCTGCTGCGCATCGCCGCCGGCACGGACGCGCCGCCCGGCGAGGGGGACGAGGGGGACGAGGTGCCGCCGGACTGGTTCCTCCCCTTCTACGGCGGGGACTACCTGCGGCTGGTGGAAGGGCTCACGACGCCGGAGCGGACGGAGGCGGAGGCGGACTGGCTCGTTGACGCGCTGGGGCTGGAGGCGGGCGCGGCCGTGGCGGACGTGGGCTGCGGCACGGGGCGCCACAGCCTGGCCCTGGCGGGGCGGGGGATGGCCGTCACGGGGCTGGACGCCAGCGCGGACTTCGTCGCGCGGGCGCGGGCCGAGGCGGAGCGCACGGGCACCGCGGCCACCTTTGTCCACGGCGACATGCGGGCGCCGGAGGGCGGCCCGTACGACGCGGTGCTCCTCCTCTACCAGTCGTTCGGCTTCTTCAGCGACGAGGAGAACGAGCTGGTCCTGGCACGCTGGGCGGCGCGGCTCACGCCCGGCGGACGCATGGTGCTGGACCTGTGGAACCGGGACCGGCTCACCCGGAACTTTCGCCCGCAGCGCACCTTCACGCTGGGCGACGGCAGCCGGGTGGAAGAAAACTCCGCCTTTGACCCCGCGACGGGCTTTCTGCACCGGGAGTTCGTCTTTCGCGGAGACGACGGGGAGCGGCGGTATCCCGCGCGGTTCCGGCTCTATGCGGCCTCGGAGCTCGCGGCCATGCTCAGGCACCGCGGCCTGCGCGTGGAGCGGATGTTTGGATCCCTCACGGGCGGGCCGTTCGGCATGGACGCGGCGCGGATGGTTATCGTGGTTACGCGTGCCGCGGCGACGCTCACCAACCATCACGACGAAACCGGAAGGTTCGGATGAACCAGGCAACGTTGCAGCCGGAGCGGACCCAGTCCATCTCCCTCTTCACGGGTGCGGTGGACCACACGTGGCAGCAGCGGCCCGGCGCGCGCACCACGCTGCGGGTGGGCGTGCCCAACACGGGCCGCCTGTTCGAGCTCAGCGGCCGGCTGCTCTCCCTCGTGCTCCCCTTTCCGTGGAACAGCCGGGGGCTGCTGTTCGACGTGGGCAACGAGACGGAAGTGCTGCGCGCGCGGTCCACGGACCTGCCGCACCTGCTGGCGTACGGCATCGTGGACGTGGCGGTGACGGGGAGCGACTACGCGTTCGAGAGCGGCGCGAACGTGGTGGAGTACGGCAACCTGGAGCTCATCTCCGGCCGGCTGTGCCTGCTGACGGCGTCCGGCGGCATCCCCCAGACGGCGGACGGGTCGCCCTTCCGCATCTCCACCCAGTATCCGCGCTACGGCCGTGATTTCGTGGAGCGCGAGGGGCTCAACGCGCGCGTCCTGGAGGTGACGGGCGCCGGCGAGCTGTACCCGCGCATCGGGCTGGCGGAGGCCAGCCTGGACATGGTGGTGACGGGCGAGACGCGCCGGCAGAACGGCCTGCAGATCGCCGCGGAGGTGGTGCCGGTGTACTCGGCCGTATACCTCGCGGCGGACCTGCCGGAGGGGCTGCGCGGCCGCGCGGAGCAGGCCGCCGAGGCGCTGATGCGCGTCCGCCACGCTCCCGAAGGCCGGGCGCAGCTGCGCGAGGCGGGGATGAACGTCTGACATCGAACCCGGAAAACGGGGGCCTCACACAGAGTTAGCAGAGTCAGCAGAGGGACGCCTCTGCTGACTCTGTTGGCTCTGAATGCGTTGTAATACCAGATCCGCATAAAGAATGGGCCTCACGCAGAGACGCAGAGGCGCGGAGACAAAACAACGGGAGAAACGAGGAGCAGAGGCCGCCGCACCTTTTCTTCTCTTCCCTCTGCGTCTCCGCGTCTCTGCGTGAGACGGTTGTTTTCTCGGATTCGGTATAATGCCTTGCCCAGAGTGCACACGGAAACGGTATGCTACCAGATCCGCAGGAAGATTGGACCTCACGCAGAGGCGCAGAGGCGCGGAGAAAAAACAACGGGAGAAAAGAGAGCAGAGGCCGCCGCTCCTCTTGTTCTCTTCTTCTCCGCGTCTCTGCGTGAGGCGGTTGTTTTCTCGGATTCGTAGGATAGGACCGGCTGATCCCTGCAACGGAATTGGCGCACGCAGAGAAGCAGAGGCACCGAGAAACACGGAAATCCGGTTCCTCGGTGCCTCTGCTGCGCTGCCGTGAGGTTTTCTGCTTTGCTAGTGGAACGATGGATCGGGCGTGAGGACGAAGACGCGGCGCGCGTACAGCACCTCCATCCCTCCCACGAAGACGACGCGGATGGAGTGCTGGTCGTGCCCCGCGTCCGCCGCGATGGGCACGGGGACGGGCACGATGCCGTCCGCCAGCTCGGCGGATTCCTCGCGCCGGACGCTGGCGGAGCGGGTCTTGTCGCGTGCCTCCAGCAGCATCCACCCGTCCTGCCCGTCCGCGCCGAAGCCCGCGCAGGCCAGGGGGAGGATGGCGTCCGCACCGCGGCACAGCGGGCCCGGCACGCCCAGGTGGATGGACGGTCCGTCCGCGGGGTGGCAGGCGAGCGGGCCGCAGAGCGGGCATTCCTGCAGCATCCGGCGGCGATGTCCGTCCAGCGAGACCAGGGCGTGCTCCACGACGGGGACGCCGCAGCGCCCGCACGGCTCTCCCCGGCGCTCGGCCGCGACGGCCATCGAGTCCGTCAGCGCACCCAGGATGCGGTCGCCCACCACGCCACCGCCCATCAGGTGCTCCGCCGCCAGGTGCGCGAACAGGGCGTCCCACGCGGCCACGTGATCGGCCACCGGCTCCAGCGCCGCGGCCAGCCCGGGATCCCACCGGCACGCGGCGCGCACCTGCCGCACCCGCGCCCCGGCGGCGAACAGCGCGCCCTCCACCCGCAGCCGCGCCTGCCGCAGCCGGGCGAGCAGGGTCTGCTCCGCCGTGTCGTCCGGACGGGTGGTGCGCATCACCTGGTACTCCAGGTCCGCCGCGCCGCCCAGCCGCCCCGCCAGCCGGCGGAGCCACCCCTCCACCTCGCGCAGTTCCGCCGCGCGGTCCTCCACGGACGGCGCCGGCCCCCGCGCCAGGATCGTCCCGCGGCCGATGAACGCGTCGCGCACGGGCGCATCCTCCACCCGCACCTCGTACACGCCGGGCTCGCCGCCGGGCAGCGCCGCGCGAACCAGGCGGCCGTCCGCCCACGCATCCGCCGCCCCGTCCGCCCCGGCCGGCACGGCGAGCGGGTCGCCGAAGAGCAGGAACGTGCCCCAGCGGTCGCCCGCGGCCCGGGCCCGGTTCAGGTGCCCCAGCGCCTCGCCCATGGGCAGGCCGGACTCCATCACCTCGGCGGCCAGCAGCAGCTCCCCGCGCGAGAACTCCGTCGCCCACGGATTGGCCACGATGGCCGCGGGATACCCGTCGCACGCGGCCAGCACCAAGCTGGAGTCGGAGGGATACATCTCCCCCGCCACGGAGAACGAGTTGCAGGAAAGGAAGGCGGCGCGCGGCGTCCGCAGCTCCGTCGCCAGGACGGCGGGGAGGCCGCGGGTGTCCGCGCGCTTGCAGTGGCCCTCCCGGCAGCCCTGCGGCACGGGCGTGCCGCGAAAGCGCTCCTCGTGCCCCACGCGCCCGCAGAGCACGGCCGCGTCCAGGAACAGGTGGATGCCCTCCCCGTGCGCCAGCAGCACGAGCGAGCGGTGCTCGCCCGGCGTGAGGGAAAGGACCGCGTCCGCCGTGAGCGGGCCTTCCTGCCCGTCCACCCACACGCGCCCGTGCTCCGCGTCCACGATGGTCGCGGGTCCCCGCGCGGGCCCGGGCGCAAGCAGGATCTTGGCGGCGGCAAAGCTCAGCGCGGCCCGGTCCACCCCCGTCAGCACGCCCACCAGGGTCCCGGCGGGCTCCGTGCGGGCCTGGATGGCCGTCAGCGCGGGGAAGTCCAGCCGCGCGCGGTCGGCGACGATCAGCACGGAGCGCGGTGTGGCGCGTGCGTGCCACGCGGCGAAG
>DATING010000830.1:0-11539 GCA_035474555.1 Longimicrobium sp.
ATCCGATTGATCCCGGGCGCTCACATACCGTTTCGAATGCTCGCCCAACGGACAACGTGTAGACCGCCCTTCACTTATCATTACTACCAATGGAATCGGGTGAGTTCGCATCGGCATCGCTACAAGCTGGGTTAGGATTGATCGCGGTTTTATTTGGTGTCTTTGGGTTTCTGTACTCGGCATATTGTGCATACTCATACCTCGTAACCCCCGAGTACCCCCAGCGTGCACCAGTGGTCACGTACCTTTGCACGATATGCCGCATCATAGCGCTACTGAACGTTGCCTCCGGGGCTGTCGTCCTGCTCATGCTTTACAAGCTTCATCCAGCCGGAGCGATGTACGTGGTAACGGCGGGGCTTCTTGGATTGATAACGATCACGATCTGTGCTCTCTGTCTTTGGATGGCATTTCGAATGATGGACTGAACGCATCAGAGCAGCCTCGTGTGCTTGTCGGGTGAGGTTCGCACGGACTGGGCAACACCACGTGGTGGCCGGAGTGTCCGGCGCTCCTCTATGTTGTAGATCCTCTCCTTTGGCCGCTCGGGGTGCTGCTCGTCGGGGCGTGCCCGTCGCCCACGCCCGCTCTACTGCTGTCCGCAAGAGCGGGCGACGGATCGGTTGATTCGCCATTTCTGCGATCGTATAGACGGCGATGCTCCACACCGCCGTCTGCGCAATATGCGGTGTCGTAGCGCCGCGAGGGAAATCGGTGCCTCCAGCGCCATCATCGGCTCGTTTCCTTCCCGCTACCAGCGGAGAGGGGCCGTCGAGCACGGGAGGGTAGATCCTTCGGTCGCACCGAACAGCTAACAGGGGAAAGATCCGGCGGCGCCTCCCTCAAGCAACGAGGAAGGCGCCGCGGTTGCTCGTGACGTGTGCCGCCGGCTCAGACTCCCAGCGCGGCGGCGGGGATGCGGGAGGGGGCGGGCGCGATGGGAACGGTCTCCTGGAGCCACGTGGCGAGCTTCGCCAGCAGCGCGGCGTCCTTGCGCATGGAGCCCGTTCCGCCCGCGGCGCGCGCGCCCTTCGCCAGCGGCGCCTCGGCGATGGAGCTCACGAGCACGCACGGGATGTCGGCGTAGGGCGCGAGCTTGCGCAGCGCGGCGCAGACGGCGAACCCGTCGCGGCCCGGCATCTCCACGTCCAGCAGCACCACGGCGGGCGCGTCCGGCTCCCCCTGCGCCCACGCCAGCAACGCATCGCCCGTGGGAAAGTGGCGGGTGGCGTACCCCAGCGCCTCCAGCCACGCGCACACCACCTCGGCGTGCGCGTCGTCGTCATCCGCCAGGGCGATCAGCGGGGCTCCTGCATCCTGCATACCTGCTCGATTTCGTTGGGGTACCGCAAAAGGGTGCTGATCATCCATCCATCCCATCCATTCGCCCGGTCCGGTACGGGCTTCCAGCTCCATCGTCCGCGTCCTGCCCGGCGGAGCAGATCCTTCGGTCGCCGCCAGAGATCGTGCACGTTCGGAGTCGGCGGCTCCCTCAGGAAATCAATCGCGAGCGAAGTGTGGATGCATCAGGGCTCGCGGGCAAGGCGGCGGCGCCAGAAGGTGCCGGCGTCCGTCAGCAGGCCTTCCGTGAAGCGGATGCCCAGCGTGGCGTAGAAGCCCTCGCCGCCCTGCGCCGCGAAGTCCGGGTCCACCAGGTCGCCGAAGCGGTAGCCCGCCTCCAGCTCCAGCCCGCCCACGCCGGCCACCAGCGCCGGGGCCAGGTTCCACCGCCGCGCGCCGCCGGCCGCATCCACCAGCAGCCGTCCATCCATCCGCAGGCGGAAGCGCTCGTCCAGCGCCTGCTCGGCCCGCGCGCCGGCAAAGTGCGCCATGGAGCCCAGGTCGGTGATCCCCGCCGCGCTGTCGCTGCGCAGGGACCAGCGCGTGGCCCAGCGGCCCGCCAGCTCCGTCCCCGGGCGCGCGGCCCACACGGCGTCCAGCGCACCGATCATCCGCCGGTCGTCGCCGGCGCCGGACAGGAGGCCGGTGGAGCCGCCCAGGGGGCCCGCCGTGCGCCGCCACTCCAGCTTGCCCAGCACGTTGACGGCGTCGCTGAACGCGGGGCGCATGGCCAGGCCCACCAGCGAGCGGTCGCGGCGGCTCGCCAGCGTCTGCCCCGTGAGGTCGCTGCGCTCGTCGCGCAGCCAGTCGTGGCGGGTGAGGACGGTCATCCCGCGGCCCACGGGCGCGTCGCCGGCCAGGTCCCAGCGGTAGCCGCGCGTCTCCGCGCCGCCGTGCACCTCGCCGCGGGCGCTGAAGCGCGGCGTGCTGTCCGTGGGCAGCCACTCCAGCCCGGCGCCGGCGGACCAGCGGTCGCGCTCCGCCTGGGCGAAGGGCAGCGCGCGGGCGGGATCCAGCAGGGGCGCGCGGCTCAGCCCGAAGCGGCGCTCGTACATCCCCGTGGCCGCCCAGCCGCCCGCCAGCGCCAGGCGATGGCTCCACCCCAGCACGGCGCTGTGGTTGGCCTGTCCGTCGCCCGCGCGCTCCAGCCCGCCCCACAGCTGCCCGCCGAAGAAGCGGTCCGTGCGCAGGTTGAACGCCGTGAGGCCGTAGGAGAACGCCGTGTCGCCGTTCACCTTGACCCAGCGGTGGCTGGCCTCCGCCCGGACACCCGCGAACACGCGGTAGGATGCGCCCACGCCCAGCTGGTCCGGGCGCGACACGGGGAGGTCGCCGTCGCTGGCCAGGCTCTGCACGCCCTCCACCCACAGGTCCATGTCCGGCGTGACGGCCAGCGTCACCTTGCCCAGCGCGGCGCGCGACGTCGCGTCGCCCTGGCCGTCGGCGCTCATGCCGCCCTGAGCCGTGAGCGCGCGCCCGGCGAGGGTCTGCTGCACGCTCAGCAGGGTGTTCCGCCGCTCCACCTCGTACCCGTCGAAGCGCTGGCGCTCGTGCGTCAGGCGGATGCGGGACTTCTCCGTCACGCGGGCATCGGCCGTCACGCGCAGCTCCTGCACGCCGGCGGCCAGGCGCGGGTCCGTCCCCGGCGCAAAGCCGGCGCCCACCCGCAGCCACTCCGCGCCGATGCGGGCCCGGTCGTCCGGCAGCGACCACGAGAGGTTGGCAACGCCGGCGAAGGCACTGCTGTCGGGGCGGATGGAGCGCAGCAGCTCGCCGCCCATCGCCAGCCCGCCGCGGCGCAGGTGCAGCCCGCCGCCCACGAGATTCCGATCCGATGCGGCGGCCTCGATCCCCTCGCCTGCATCGTGCACGCCCATCAGCGACACGCGGACGCTGTCCCAGCCCGGCGCGCGGAGGACGCGGAGGGCATCCAGGTCCATCCGCAGCCCGCCCACCAGCCGCCGCTCGCCGCCGGAGCGCCGCTCGATCATGGCCACCACGTAGACGGGGTTGCCGGCCGCGTCCGCCGCGGGGACGGGGTGGTTCAGGAGGACGTCGCCCGTGACGTAGTCCACCTGGTAGTCGGTAAAGCGCACCAGCTCCTGCCGGGCGATGACCCGCGCGGCGTTGTCCACGGCGCGCACCTCGATGGCCACGCGCTCCGTCCCCGGGCGGATGCCGCCGCCGAAGCGGTAGGGGCCGCTGGTGCCCTCGCCGCGGCGCTGCTGCTGGGAAAGCACCTGGTCCGTGACGCTGCCGTAGCCGCGCCAGGTGACGGCGCCCGTCGTCATCCGCCCGCTCACGCCCGTCAGCGCGCGCTGGTACACGCCCAGCCGCCCGTCGCCGCCGAAGTCCGCCGTGCGCACGTCGCCCAGCTCCAGCCAGTCGAAGCCGCGCTCCACGCGGGCGGAAAGCGTCTGCGTGGCGCCGGCCAGGACCCGGCGCTCGCTGCCGTCGCCCATCGTCGGATAGCGCGACTCGTCCAGCGGGTCGTAGCCGCCGGCGAAGAACTCGTCCTCGGGGTTGGCGCGGCGCGAGTCCCAGGTCACGCTCACCGTCGTCTCGCGGCCCACCGCGCCGCGCGCCGTCACGCTGCCGAACGCGTCCGGCGCCGCGCCGATCCCGACCTCGCCCGCGCCCGTGACGATCAGGGGGCGGATGGAGGGAAGCACGTGCAGGGGCACGGTGCCTTCCGCATCTCCCGAGGCCAGGCGCAGCTCGCCGACGCCGACCTCGTGGCCGGGACGCACGCGCAGCTCGGCCCACCCGTCCGGGCCGACCGCAGCCTGCACGCCCACGGAGGCGATGTCCGCGTCGCCGCCTTCCAGCGCCGCCAGCCCGGCCTCCGCCGTCACCGTGGCGCCGCCGGCCAGGGGCACGCCCCACTCGTCCAGCACGCGGACGCGGACGGCGGTCTGCCCGCGGGCGTCGGCGCGCAGGGCGATGGGATTCGTGGGGAGCTCGATCTTCGCCGGCGCGCCGGAGCGGTGCACGGCCACGCTGTCCCAGCGCTCGGCGCCCCAGCTGTTCGTCATGGAGGCACGCAGGCGGTGCGGGCCGGCGGAGAGCTCCAGGCCCACGAAGTCGATGCGCCCGTCCGGCCGCAGCGTCCCCGCGGCGATCTGCTTGTCGCCGTCGAACAGCTTGACGTCCGCGCCGGGCTCGCCGGCCAGGCCCACGTACAGGCGGTTGGACGAGACCACCGCGCCGTCCGCCGGGCTGAAGACGCGCAGCACGGGGCCCGTGGCGAAGCTGCCGGCTTCTTCCGCCGCGCGCTCGTCCGCCGTCCGCAGGGGCGCCGTCCGCAGGGCCGCCACTTCGCGCGCGGCGGCCGGCGCGGGCACGGTGTCCGTCCGCGCGCCGCCCAGTCCGGTGCCCGCCAGCGGCGCGATGCCCGTCGCGGAGACCGACTGCTTCGGCTCCGTCGCGGTCACAGTGCCGGCCGGCCGTACCGAATCCGTCGTCGCGGCGCGGACTGGATGCGCGCCGTTCGCCGTCGCATCGACCGGGGCCGCATCGACGGAAGCCGCATCCACCGAAGCCGCATCCGCCGAAGCCGCATCCACCGAATCCGCATCCGCCGAGACCGCATCCGCCGAAGCGCCGTTCTTCACAGCGACGGGAGAATCCTCCGCCGGGACCGCACAAGGGTCGATCTCACTCGTCTCGGTCATCCGCTGCGCAGCTTCGGCCGCATCCGCCGCCGTCCAGGTGGACGTCAGGGAATCCGCGATCGCGCGGGCTTCCTCCGTCGTGCGGATCGTCGTCGCGGAATCGGCCACCGGGGTGACGGGGAGGATGGGCTGCGTCGCATCGACCGTATCGACCGTATCTGCCATCGCCGTCATCACATCCACCGGCGCCGCATCCACCGTCGCCGTCATGGCGGGGGACGGGACGGCGATGGCGGGTGCCGTGCGGAACGACGACTCGGCACTGACGACGGCGGATACGACGGATTCCGTCCCGCGCGCGGCATCCACCTGCTGCGCGTCCGTCGTCGCGAGGCCGAGGCCGGCGGAGGCGCGGGGGACGAGGCGGAAGTCGGCGCGGGGCAGGGTCCATCCATCCAGCCGCACGCGGGCGATGACGTCGGAGCGGCGCGCCACGCCCATCCCCGCGGGAACGCCCAGCGTGTCCAGCCGCAGCGCGTGCGAGCCCGTGCGCAGGTTGGGGAACGAGTAGCGCCCCTCGGCATCGGTGACGACGATCTCGCCGTCCTCGCTCCAGATCTCCACGCCGGGAACGCCGCGCTCGCCGCTGTCCTGGCGCCCGTCGTCGTCCGCGTCGAACCACACCTTGCCGACGACCACGCGCTGCTGCATGGCGAAGCCGCGCCGCACGCGCACCCAGGCGGAGGCGGGGGCGCTGCGCACCAAGCCGCCCTCCGCCGTGGCGAGGACGCGGTTCTCCACGGACGCCGCGCGCCCCGGAGAAACGAGCGTGACGGCGTAGCGGACGACGTGCTCCTTGCCCGGCGCCAGGGGGCCCGCGTGCCACAGGGTCAACGCGCGGCCGTCCACCCGGGCCGAGTCCGCGCCGGACAGGTGCTCGGGGAGATACTGGACGCCGGCGGGCAGCGTGTCGTGCAGGACGATGCCCGTCAGCGGCGCCAAGCCGGCGTTGCGCAGGGTGACGGCGTAGGGCACGGCCTCGCCCAGGCCGGCTTCCAGCACGCCGGCCGCCTTGGCGATCTCCAGCTCGTCGCCCTGGAAGGGCTGGATCTCCAGCCCGGCCGCGGCGGCGGAGACGGCGCCGGCGTTTGCGCCGCGGAGGGTGGCGTGGTTCACCACCCTCCCGTCCTCGGGCCGCGACTCCGCGCGGGTGACGAGGGTGATGGCGCCCGTCGCGGCGGGGGCCAGCGTGCCCAAGCGCCAGCGGATCACCTGCCCGTCCACCTCCGGCTGCCCGTCCGCGGAGACGAACGCGAGGCCGGCGGGGAGCGTGTCCACCAGGACGGCGTCGCGCACCGGCACCGTGGCGGACTCGTTGGTCCACGCCAGCCGGAAGCGCACCTCGCCGCCCAGCGCCACCGTCGCGTCGCCGACGAGCGTCTTGGCGATGGAGAGCGAGGGCGTGGACACCGTCGTCCCGATGGCGGGGGACGCGACGGCCACCGTGTCGCCCGTGCCCGTGCCCGTGCCCAGCGAGTAGCGGAGGGTGGCGACGTTGGTGAGCGAGGCGCCGGCGTCCGCGCCCACCACGGCGCGCAGGGTCACCGTCCCCGCCGCGGCGGGAAGCAGGTCGCCCAAGACCACGTGGAGGGTCTCGATGCCGTCCGCCGCGCGCGTGACGGAGCCCGCGTCGGCATCCGCATCGTCCGTAAGCGCCGCGCCGTTCCAGCGCAGTGAGCCGGGGACGAAGCGCACGCCGGCGGGGAGCGGGTCCGCCAGGGAAGCCGCGGGGGCCGGGGCATCGCCGCGGTTGGCGTAGACCAGGGTGTAGGTCAGGGTGTCGCCGGCCGTGGCCTCGGCGCGGTCCACCGTCTTGCCCAGCGAGACCGCGGGGAGCGGGCGGTGCACGTTGATCTCGTCGCGCACACTCGCCGTGACCGCGGCGTCCATTCCGCTGGCGGCGCGCACGTCCACCGTCACGGCCGGATCGTCCGGCGCGTCGGCGGGCACGTCCACCACCAGCAGCAGCGCGGCCTGCGCGCCGCGTTCCAGCGGGAGGGGGCCGGTCACGGGCGCGTCGCCCGCTCCGAGCATCCCATCCCCGTCCAAATCCAGGTAGAGCGCAAGGCCCCACCCGGCCGGCCCGTTCGCCACCAGCGTGTAGCGGTCGGGGCCGGTGCCCGTGTTCTGAAGGAGGTGCGCGAGCACCCGGCGCTCGCCCGGGCGGGCGCTGGCCTGCCGCGGCGGGGTGAGGGCCACCCCCGCCGTCAGCTGCATCACCACCGTCGCGGACGCCGTGTCGGCGCCCGTGTGCGTCTCACTCGCGGCAGTGTAGGTCACGGTGGCGCGGTTCACCACCGGCAGGGTGTCGGGGACCTGGGCGGCGGCGCGGGACGCCGTGCCCAGGACGAGCAGCAGGGCGCCCGCGAGCCCCCGCCAGGCCGTAGCCTGGCGGTGCCCGCGGTCACCCGCTGCCGAGCGCATCTCGTGAGAGCGCATCCCCTGAGTCCCTGAGCGAATCGTAGGAGTCGGTTACTTGATCCGCACGCGCACCCAGAAGAACCGGCTGGCGCTGGTGGCCAGGGTGCCGCTGAGGGTGGCGGAGACGGTTCCGGCCGACTCGTTGATGGTCCAGCCCGCCGCGTCGCCCGAGGTGGACACGTAGGTCACCTGCGCCGGCAGCACGTCGCTCACGGCCACCGTGCTGGCGGCCGCGCCGCCCGCGTTGGTCACGGTGATGCGGTACTGGATGTACTCGCCCGGCACCACGCGGTCGCTGCCCGTGATGGCCGTCGTCTGGTTGTCGCGGAAGGCCGCCTTGGCGATGGTCAGGGCCGCGCGCACCACCTGGATGGTGACGTTGCCCGGGTCGCTGATGCTGGCGGTGTTGGCCGAGGTGGCCGTGAGCACCAGGTCCTGCGTGGTTCCCGCGGCCACGTCGCCCACCGTGTAGACCACGGTGACGGTGGTGTTGCCGCCGGCCGCGATGGTGGCCGAGCTGCCCGTGCCCGCCACGCCGTTCACCGACACGATGGTCAGGGCCGAGCCGGCGCCCGTGCTGCCCGTGAGGGTGAAGCTGTCGCTGGCGTTGCCGTTGTTGGTGACGGTGAACACCTGCGAGTACTGCGTGCCGTTGCTGGGCAGGCGCTGGATGGTGCCGCCGTCCGGCGTCACGCTGACCGCGGCCGCCACGGGCGGGATCACGTTGGTCGTCGACGCGTCCGAGCCCGTGGGCGCGGCCGGCGTGCGGCGCGACGTGGCCGTCATGGTCACGGGCGTGGTCTGTCCGCCGCGGCCCGGGGCCACGGTGTAGACCACCGTCACGGTGACGCTGCTGCCGGCCGAGATGGGCGTGGCGGCCAGGGCGGCGTTGAGCTCCGTCAGGGTGGCGTAGGTGGTGCCGCCCAGCTTGTAGCCGGTGACGGTGACGCCCGTGCCGACGGTGAAGGCGGCCGTCACGCTGTCAACGCCGTTGCCGGAGTTGGTGACCGTAAAGGCCAGCTCGTTGCCCGTGCTGGGCGAGGCCGGCGTGACCGTGGCCGGCGACGACACGTCGGGGCCGGCCAGGTAGCCCACCATGACGGAGGCGCTGGCGCTCACGGACGCGTACGTGTTGGTGTTGGCGTCCGTCCAGGTGGCGGTCGCCGTGTTGGTGATGGTGGTGCCTTCCGGCGTCGGCGTGGTGATCTGCGCGGTGGCCCGGCCCGGGAGGGCAAGGGGGGCCAGGAGCAGCACCGCCAGCGCGGCACGTCTCAGGACGTGGTTCATCTTCAGGGTCCTCTCAGGGGATTTGGAGGGGGTCAGCGCCCGCTCGTGGCGGGTGCGGGAGTGCCCGCGCCTACGCGGGCATCGAACTCGGCGACCACGGTGGCGCCGGGGGAAACGTTTCCGTCCACGATCCAGCGGACGTGGGTGTAGCGCTCGGCGGGCACGGCGCGCTGCACGCGCCGGCCTTCCACGACGACCGTCTCCATCGGCTGGGCCGAGAAGGTGCGGCCGCCGTCGGCCGAGTACTCCAGGCGCGCGTCGTTGCGGTCGGCCTTGGCCGAGCCGCCCACGAAGCGCATGCCCGCGGCGAGCGGGTTGGCGAGCGTCACGCCGCGCACGGCGCCGCGGGTGACGTTGGTGAAGGTGAGGCGGTAGCGGACGACGTCGCCGGGGCGGGCCCGGTCGTCGGCGCGCTGGCCGCGGGGAGCCTGCGCCGCCGTGCGGTTGGTGGCCGTCACGGCGAACGCCTGCGGGGTGCCCTGCTGCGCGATGGCCGGCACGGCCGAGGCGAAGAACAGGGCGAGGAACAGGGCAAGGCGAACCAGGTGCTTCATCGATCCCTCACGGGAAGCGGGTGAACCCATCGCGGCCGTCCTTCGGCCGCCTTTTGCACGAACATCCATCCGACCAACCGAACCGCATCGACCTGCATCCATCATCCGAAACGTCCATCATCCAGATCCGTCCAAATCCGCCGCCGAAGCGCCGGAAATCCATCCACCGAACTTCATCCAAACCGACCATCCATCATCCGGGATCAATCCACCGAATCAGTTACTTTCGCACTTTCGCACTTTCGCACTTTCGCACTTTCGCACTTTCGCACTTTCGCACTTTCGCACTTTCGAACTTCCGCACTTCCGCACTTCCGCACTTCCGTCATTTGATCCTCGCCAGGAAGACGAAGCTCGACGTGGAGGCCGGCGCGCCGGGGGCCAGATCGCCCGTGAGCGTCCAGCGCACGCGCCGCACGCAGGCGTCGTAGCCCGCGGGCGCGCCGCAGCCGGCGGAAACGGGCACGTAGGTCCAGGTGGCGCCGGCGTCGCTGCTGTAGGAGGGCGTGGCCGTGATGCCGGCGGGGAGCGTCTGCGACACGCTGCCCAGCTTGAAGACCACCTGGGGCGGGACGGAGTCGTTCACCACCACGCCGCGCGCCGCGAAGTCGCCGGCGTTGGCGATCTGCATGGTGTAGGTGAGCTCCGTTCCCGGGCTCAGGGTGTTCTGCGGCGTCACGGACTTGGTGATGGTGAGCCGCGGGCTCACGCGCACCATCTGCGTGTAGCCGGTGTCCGCCGCCGTCGCCGTGGTGGGATAGGTGACGGAGCGGGCGCGCAGGTGGACCAGGTTCTCCGCGGACGCGCCCTGCGGCACCGTGTACCACACGTTCACGCTGCGCGTGGTGCCGGCGGGGATGCTCACCCGCGCGCTGTCCGCCCGGGCGCCGCGCGTGACGGCTGTGCCCGTGATGGAATCGGGGGTGAGGAACGCGGGCGCGCCGCTGAAGCGGTCCAGCAGGTCGTAGTTGTCCGCGCTGAGCGACGCGTTCTCCACCTGGAACAGGCGCGAGTACTTGCCGGGGAGCCGCGTCTCCGGCGCCGCCAGCCCGTCCGGCGTGACGTCCACCAGGGAGACGGAGAGCGAGGTGAGGATCACCTGCAGCACCACCATGTCCGTGCCGGCCGTGAGCTGCACGTCGGCGCTGCGGACGCGCGGCGTGAAGTAGGCGGACGCGTCGTACGTATCCAGGTCCACGCCGTAGACGGTGGTGGAGCCCGGCGCGGGCGTGTTGAGCGTGGAGTTGAACGGGTTGGCCGCCGGGTTGATGGCGTCGGTGAACGGCGCGCCGTTGAACAGCAGCTGCTCGGGGTTCGCGGCGGTGCCGGCCAGGTCCGGGTCGCCCTCGTACAGCAGGAAGGTGACGCGGGCGCTGGGGACGTTGCTGGCCAGGAAGCCGTTGAGGGTGACCTGCTCGGTGGCCGCGCGGAACGCCCGCAGGCCGTGGCGCACCTGGATGCGCTTGATGGGGAGCCCCGTCTGCCGGTAGACCACCATGAGCGCCCACCCCTTGGCCACGCCCTGCACGGGGCAGTAGGGGTTGTCCACGTCCACGGCCAGGTTGCCCACGCCGTAGGTGCCGCCGGCGGTCACCTGCGTGGTCACGTCCTTGAAGCCGCCGAAGTACGGCAGCAGGGTGCCGTTGTTGTTGTACGCGCTGGTGTGCGTGCCGTCCGCCGTGACCGTGGCGTCCGTGCCGGGGCGGCGGAAAGTGACCTGGTCGTCCACCGCGGCGCCCGAGCCGCCCCAGTACAGGTACGCGGCGACCACGGTGGCGCCCGCCGGCACGGTGAGGTTTGCGTCGGAGGTGCCGTTCACGGCGCAGGCGTCGCCGGTGTTGCTCTGCGACCGGAAGGAGCCGCCCGTGACCGTGTACTCGAAGGGCCCCTCGAGCTGCCGGTACAGCGACAGCACCTGCGCATCCGCCCCCTGCGCGCCCATCGCCGACGCAACGACGCACGCCGCGGCCGTCCCGGCCCGCCGGAGCAGGCGGGCGGACGTGGACGCGGCGGCGAGGCGGCGAATGCGGGACAGGAACGGGAAGGGCAACGGATCTATCGGGACGGAAACGTGTTACGGTTGCGGAACGAGTCGGGCGCGAAACGGGTGGCGGGCGTTTGCGGTGCCCAAACCTTAGACAAGATCCGATCCACTTTCGGCATGACCCGTAAGCGCATGGCGGAGAATATCTTGCCAACAATTGTCGGGTTCTGCTGACGCCATGCGTTCCCGTTCGGGAACCGGGCTCCGTTCCGGTACGG
>DATING010000831.1:0-5914 GCA_035474555.1 Longimicrobium sp.
CGCGGCGCACGGCCCAGCGGTAGGGCATGGACATCCACCCCGCCGAGTGCCCCGCGATGTCCGGATCCGGCAGGTGCACGAAGAGCAGGTCCGGCCGGTTGAAGCTCAGGTACTGGATGACGTCCTGCGTGATGCGCGGCGCCAGCACCACCTCCAGCCCGCGCGGGGCCTCCACCTCGTCCGGCGCGTCGCCGTGGATGAGGTGCCGGAACTTGGCCTTGCCGAAGAACGCCGCCGTGTGCAGGTGCGCCGAATCGGCCATGTAGAACATGGTGGCCACGCGCACGCGGCCCTGCGCATCCACCTGCTCGTCGTTCCAGGTAATGCCGTGCACGGCCGGCTGCACCCCCGTGATCATGCTGGTGTGCGACGGCAGCGTACGGCTGGGCTGGATGGTGCGCGCCTGCAGCGAGTACGCGCCCTCCTCCATCATCCGCTGCAGGTTGCGGGCGCCGGAGGCCGCGATGGCGTCCGGCCGGAGCCCGTCTATGGAGATCACCACCACGTGGCGCGCGAGGGCTCCCGGGCGCGGCTGGGCCGGCCCGAAGTTGCCCGCGCACCCGGCCAGGAGCAGGCACTGTGCTCCCAGCAGTGCGGCGGCGGCACGCTTTTGCATCCCACGCATGGTCGCCCCGGGTTGAAGGTCTGCTGGGTATCCCCTAAACTGAAACAGGGCTTCGGGTTCCGATTCGGGGTGCAAGAACCTTGCGCAAACGGGTCCCGCGGGGTGAATCTTTCCCCTGCGTGCGTCCGTACGTGCCCCCAGCCCGGCGAAGTTTCGCGCCCACCGACTGAATGACGCCGCCGTCCCCCGGCCGGCGTGGAGGATTGCCCGGATGTACTGTTCCACCTGCGGAGCCAGGGTACCCGAAGGTCGCACCCGCTGCGACACCTGCGGCGCGCCCGTGTCGCGGCCGGCCGGGTTCGGCGTGCCGGCCGTGGTGCATGCCTCGCCCGGCGTCCCCCTCGCGGCCGTCACCTGCCCGCGCTGCGGATTCCAGGGCCCCACCGTAAGCTACTTTTCGCAGGGCGGGCACATCGCGGCGCTGGTGCTGCTGGCGGCCATGACGTCGCCCCTGTTCGCGTCCGGCGGCATCCTGTACTTCATGCTGCGGCACAACCACCGCTCGTGCGCGCGCTGCGGCGAGACGCTGGGGCGGGGCGAGATGCTGGCCCTGCAGTCGTCCGCCGCGGGGGGAACGCCGCTCTCGGCCATGATGGCCGCCGAGGGCGACCTGCCCGAGGACGGGGGCGGCAGCCGCAAGTGGACCGTGGGCGCGTGGGCGCTGTTCGCCTTTGCGGCCATGATGCTGATGATCGGCGTCGCCGAGTTCGAGTTCGTCCCCTTCCTCTTCGGCGCCATGTCGGCGGCGGGGGGCGTGGGGCTGCTGAGCGCCGGCCGCCGGGCCCGCGAGGAGCGGCGCGGGGCGCTGCTGGCCGCGCTGCAGCAGCCCGTGCTGCGGCTGGCCGGCGAGCAGGGCGGGCGGCTGACGGTCACCGAGGTGGCATCGGCGCTCAACTGGCCCATGCGCCGGGCGGAGAAGGTACTCAACTCGCTGGAGGACGGCCTGCGCGTGTGCTCGGACGTGACGCGCGAGGGGGTGATCGTCTACGAGTTCCGCGAGCTGATGCACTCCGGCCAAAAGTCGCTGGCGGCCGAGGAGATGGACCTGCTGCTGAGCTCCGCGCCCGCGCGGCCGCGCCACGAGGCGGCCCAGGCCCATCCCCAGCCGCGCGTGGAGGCGACCCAGGCCCATCCGCAGCCCCGTGCCGAGGCCGCTCCGCTGCCGCCGCCCCGCGTGGATGCGACCCAGCTGCAGCCGGCGCCCCGTACCGCGGACGCGACGCAACTGCAGCCGCAGCGCGCGGCGGACGCGACCCAGCTGCAGCAGCCGCTCCGTACCGCGGACGCGACCCAGCTGCAGCCGCCGTCCCTCGGCGACGCCACCCAGGCGCAGCCCCAGCCGCTCCCGCAGGACGGCACGCTGCGGCTGTAGCCCAGACATCATCGCGAGGGCATCCAGCACCGCCCGCTCCGGATCTCCGGGGCGGGCGGTGCTCGTTGCGTGCAAATGGCCTCACGAGGAGTACGCGGGTCGTGGAGAAAAGACGAGACGTACGTTTGGAGATCGTCTCGGTCCACCCGCGCGAGAGCCAGATATTCACGCGTTTCGCGCGGAAAACGAACCGCCCCCGCGGCGTGCGCCTTGAGCGCATCCCGCGGGGGCGGTTAGATTGCGGCCCAACCCTACAGCTCGGTCTCCGCGACGCCCACCGCGCCCGCCGACTTGGCGCGGAGCTTGGCCTCGGCGACCACCTCGCCCAGGCGCTCCAGGGTGGTCCACCGCGCGGGGTTCACGCGGACGACGGCGGCGGACAGGCGCGTGAGCTGGAACTCGCGCTCCACGCCGAAGCGGTCCTCGGCCGTGTACACGCCCTCGCGCACGGCGTCGTCGTCCAGGTGGCGGGGCAGGGCCTGGCTGAAGCGCGCGCGGGCAATGCGGGCCAGCTCGCGCCCCTCGTCCGCCGGGCACACGAGCACGAAGTCGTCGCCGCCCACGTGGCCCACGAAGGCGTCCGCGCGCCCCTCGGCCGTGGCGCTGATGGAGCGGCCCGCCTCGCGGATGGCCTCGTCCGCCACGGCGAAGCCAAAGCGGTCGGCAAAGGGCTTGAAGTCGTCCAGGTCGAAGTACACCACGGCGAAGGGCTGCCCGCTCGTCCGCCGCCGGTCGATCTCGCGCTGGATGGCGTCGCCGCCGGGAAGCCCCGTGGTTGGGTTGCGGTCCAGGGCGCGCTGGGCCTGCCGCAGCAGCGCGGCCACGCGCGCCAGCAGCTCGCGCGCGTCGAACGGCTTGGCCAGGTAGTCGTCCGCCCCGGCCTCGAAGCCGCCCAGCCGGTCCTCGATGGTGCTCTGTCCCGTGAGGATGAGCACGGGAAGGTGCCCCACGCGGGGATCGTCCTTGATCTGCCGGCAGACCGTGAACCCGTCGGGGCGGCCCATGCGGTAGTCCAGGATCACCATGTCCGGCGGCTGGCGGCGCACCTCGGCAAGGGCGCGCGTGCCGTCTTCGGCCAGCCGGACGGTGTGTCCGGCGTGCCGCAGCAGGTCGCCCACCATGCGGCGCAGCGCTTCGTCGTCGTCCGCGAACAGGATTTCGCTCATCCCCCAGTCACCCGGCCCCGTGTCGTTACTTCGTTTGCCTTCGCGCCGCCCCGTCGCGGCCCTGCTGCTCGTCCTCGCGGCGCCCGTCCCGGCCGCCGCGCAGGCTGCCAATGTAGCAGCTTCGCATCCCTACGCCACTTCCGCGCCCGCGCGTGCGCGGCTGGCCGAGCGCATCGACGCGGTGCTCGCCCGGCCGGCCGTGGCGGGGGTCACCTGGGGGGTCGAGGTGCGCGATCCGCGGGGCACCGTGCTGTACGCGCGCAACGCCGCGCGCCCCATGATCCCGGCCAGCAACCTCAAGCTCATCGTCTCCGCCGCGGCGGCGCACCACCTGGACCCGGAGTACCGCTTTCGCACCAGCGTGTACGCCACGGGCCCCGTGGTGGACGGCACGCTGCAGGGCGACCTGGTGCTGTACGGCCGCGGCGATCCCATGATCTCGTCGCGCTACTTCGCCACGCGGACCACCGTCTGGGAGATGGTCGCCGATTCGTTACGCGCCCGTGGAATCCTTCGCGTGGCGGGCGCCGTACTAGCGGATGAGAGCTGGTGGGACCAGGAGTACGTGCGCGAGGACTGGGAGCCGGAAGACCGCCTGTGGTGGTACGCCGCCCCCGTGAGCGCGCTGGGGTTCAACGACAACGCCATCGACTTCCGCATCCTGCCGGGCGCGTCCGTGGGCGACCCCGCGCGGATCACGGGCGAGCCGGCCAGCGCCGCGTACCGGCTGCAGAACAACACCCGCACCGTGGCGGCGGGCGGCCGGGCGACGCTGGACTTCGAGCGGGGCACCGGGCCCGGGCCCGGTGCCGTGCGGGCCGTGGGGCAGATCCCCCTGGGCGCCGGCGCGGACACGGAGTCGTTTGCCGTGGACGACGCGGCGCGCTGGACGGCGACCGTGTTCCGCGAGACGCTGGAGCGCCGGGGGATCGACGTGGCGCGCGACGAGATCCGCGTGGTCTCCGATCCCGCGGCGTCCGTCTCGGCCGGCGCGACGGCGATCGTGGAGTGGCGCTCGCCGCCGCTGCCGCAGGCCATTGGCCCCGTGCTGCTGACCAGCCAGAACTGGTTCGCGGAGGCGCTGGTCAAGACGATGGGCCGCGAAGTGCAGGGCCGTGGCAGCTGGGAGGCGGGGCTGGCCCTGGAGCGCGCCTTTCTCACGGACGTCGTGGGGATCGATTCCGCCGACTTCGTCCTGCGGGACGGGTCGGGGCTCTCGGCCAACAACCGGGTGACGCCGCGGGCGCTGGCGCGGCTGCTGGATTACGTGCGACGGACCCCGCGCCAGGCCGTGGTCCGCGCCAAGCTGCCGGTGTCGGGCGCGGCGGACGGCTCGCTGCGCAGCCGGCTGACGGACCTGCGCGGCCGGGTGGCCGCCAAAACGGGATACATCGGGGGAGTGAACTCCATGAGCGGATTCGTGACGGCGGCGGACGGGCAGGAATTGATCTTCGTGGTCCTGGCCAACGGGCGGGGCGACCGGGGCGAGGTGGTGCGCGCCATCGACGACGTGGTGCGGGCCGTGGCGGCGGAGGGGGGACGATGAGGCGGATCCTCTTTGCCGGCGCGCTGCTGGCGCTGGCGGGGTGCGCCACGGCGGCGCCGGGGAACGGCCCGTCCATGGGCGCGGAAGCGCAGGCCGCCCCTCCCGCGCGGGCGATCGAGCCCGCGCTGGCGGAGGCGACGTTCGACACGGCGTGGTCCATCATCCACCGGACGTTCTGGGACACCACCTTCAACGGGGTGGATTGGCAGGCCACGCGCGACGAGCTGCGTCCCCAGGCCCGTGCGGCGCGGACCGACGCGGAGCTGCGCGCGGTGATCCAGGGGATGCTGGACCGGCTGCGCAAGTCGCACCTGGTGGTGATCCCCGGCGACGCGGCCGAGGCGCTGGCGACGGGCGGGGAGGGGCCGCAGGAGGACCCCGGTGACGCCGGGCTGGAGCTGCGCTGGGCGGATGGCGCGCTGCTGGTGACGCGCGTGATGGCCGGGAGCGCGGCGGAGGCGGCGGGGGTGCGGCCGGGGTGGATCGTGCAGTCCGCGGGGGAGATGACGGAGGCGCGCATCCGCCAGGCGCTGGCGCGGCTCCCCGCGGGCTCGGACCCGCGGCGCTTTGCCTCGTACGCGTCGCAGGCCATGGAGGCATCGTTCCAGGGCACGGCGGGCGACACGGTGCACGCCCGCTTTCGCAACGGGCGGAACCGGGTGCAGGACGTAGCGATCGTCCTGCGCGCGCCGCAGGGCCGGATGGCCACGTTCGGCAACCTGCCGCCCATCCTGGCGCGGGTGGAGACGGAGCGGGTGCCCACGGGCGACGGGCGCGAGGTGGGTGTCATCCGCTTTCCCATCTGGCTCCCCGTGGTCTCGGCCGACCTGGACCGGGCGGTGGACGCGCTGCGCGGCACGGCGGGGATCGTGGTGGACGTGCGGGGCAACCCGGGCGGGGTGAGCGGCATGGCGCCGGGTTTCGCGGGGCACTTCGTGGACCGGCGCGACACGCTGGGCACCATGATCACCCGCCGCGACCGGCTGGAGTTCGTCATCAACCCGCGCCGGGTGAGCGCGGCCGGGCAGCGGGTGCAGCCCTTCGCCGGCCCCGTGGCCATTTTGACGGACGAGATGACGGCCAGCACCTCCGAGATCTTCGCGGGCGGGCTGCAGGCGCTGGGGCGGGCGCGGGTGTTCGGCGCCACGTCGGCCGGCCAGGCGCTTCCCTCGCTGATGCCGCGGCTGCCGAATGGCGACGTGCTG
>DATING010000832.1:0-1512 GCA_035474555.1 Longimicrobium sp.
CCAACCTGGAAGAGGAGCCGCAGCTGACCTCGCCCGTGGGCCCGGACATGGATCCCGACATGCTCGCCCACTTCGCCAAGAAGCTCTTCGGCTGAGCCGGCGGCGTAGTCGATCGAACCCAAAGCGGCCCCACGCCTCGCGCGTGGGGCCGCTTTTCATCGAAGAAAGCTTGCTTTCCTGAGGGAGCGCCCGCGCAGGCCCTGCCCGTGCTCCGGCCTGTGGGCGCGAGCGAAGGATCTACTTCGCAGGGCACGGAGTCAGCCCATCCGCCGGGTTCCTCGCATGGCAGGCGAGATCCTTCGGTCGGCGCCAGGGAGCCGGTACGGGATGGGATCGGCGGCGCCTTCCCGGGAAATCAATCGTTTCGTCCAGCATCCGTCATCATCCAGCCGCTCCCTCGCGCCGCTCCACCTGCTCGCGCGTCCACGCCTCCGAGACCGCGCGGCCGACCTCCACGTCGTCCACGACGAGGATGAGCTGGTGGTCGTGGTCGCTGTACAGCACCTCGATGCTCACGCCCGCCTCGGCCATCCGCCGGGTGATCTTGCCCAGCTGCCCCGGCTCCTCCTGTTTCAGCCGCTGCACCAGCACGTCGCGCACGGCGGCCACACGGATGCCGGCTGCCTCCAGCGCCGCGCGCGCCGCCTCCCCGTCCGCCACGAGAAAGTGGGCGATGCCGCGGCCGTCCATCACCCAGGCGCCGCCGCCCTCCACGCTCACCCCGGCGTGGCCCAGCGCGTCGCCCATCTCCGCCAGCGCGCCCGGCCGGTGGTCCAGCTCGATCGTCAGGTCCTTCATCGTCGTCGTCTTTTTCGTCGTGAGGATGATGCGGTGCGCGGCCGCCTCCAAAACAGATGGCCGTAGAGCTCCGGATTGCTCGTGAGATGCAGCCCGCGCACACCGCGATGCGCGGAGGATATGCCTTGCGGGGCGTTCATGCTTCGGCCATCATCGAAGTATGCCCGACACACCCGACTTCGCATCCATCGCCGCGCTGGTGGGCGATCCGACGCGCGCCACCATCCTCACCGTGCTGATGGACGGCCGCGCGCACACGGCCACCGAGCTGGCGCTGGAGGCCGGCGTCAGTCCCTCCACCGCGAGCAGCCACCTGTCGCGGCTCACGGCCGGCGGGCTGCTGGCCATTGCCGGGCAGGGGCGGCACCGGTACTTCCGCATCCCCGCGCCGGAGGTCGCCGCCGCCATCGAGGGGCTGATGAACATCGCGCCACGCGGCGGATCAACGGCGCGGCGCCCCGGCCCGGCGGACGAGGGGCTGCGCCGCGCGCGCGTCTGCTACGACCACCTGGCGGGGGAGGCGGCCGTGCGGCTGCTGGAGGGGATGCGGCAGGCGGACTTCATCCGCGGCAGCGACGACGGGATGCTGCTCACCGACGGCGGCGAGGCGTGGTGCGCGCGGGTGGGCATCGACCTGGGCGCGCTGCGAGCGCGGCGGCGGGGGCTGTGCCGCTCGTGCCTGGACTGGAGCGAGCGCCGGTCGCACCTGGCGGG
>DATING010000833.1:0-4360 GCA_035474555.1 Longimicrobium sp.
CCTTCGGGCCGCCCCGCTTTCGTTTTGAGGATGAGTGGCTCCCCGTGATCCAGACGATGCGTCTCCCGGAGACGCAGGGCCTACCGACCTTCGAGCTGATTCTGCACTCCGGCAGAGGGAACGGCGGACGATTGGAAGTTCCTCGGTGTGATCCCAATCCGTTGTCGTTTCCGCAGTTCTCCGCGTCTTCCGCATCCTCGGCGTGAGACGGCAGTAAAAATCCGGCTGCACGAGCGATCCTCCGGCCGCGCTTCTCGTGCGGCGATCTGCGGCAGAGGAAGACGACGTCCCTGACTGTTCGAGGATCTGGATGTGTGTCGCGCGGCGGCCGAAAGCGCGCTAGATTGGCGGGCGCATCGTTCCCGCTCCACCACGCGATCCGATGACCGAGAGCACGCCCGGAGGCACGCTTCCGCCCTCCATCGACAAGATCCTGCGGCGCTTTGCCACCCTGTCGCCCGACATGACGCGGCAGGCGCTGGTGCAGTACGCCGGCAAGCTGCCGCCGCTGCCCGAGCGCTTCCAGGGGATGGACGCGGAGCAGTACCGCGTGCACGAGTGCCAGACGCCCGTGGCCATCTTCCCCGAGGTGGTGGACGGGCGGATGCACTACCACGCGGACCTGCCCCGGGAAAGCGCGGCCCTGCGCGCCCTGCTGGCCATGATCTTCGAGGCCGTGAACGGACAGCCCCCGGAGACGGTGCTGGGCATTCCGCCGGACTTCGTGCGGCAGGTGATGGGCAAGATCGGGCTGCAGGCGCGCGAGGCGGGGCTCAACGCCATGGTGGAGCGGCTCAAGCGCGCCGCGCGGCAGGCGGTGCAGGAGCGCGACGCCCAGCCGGGGTGATGCGCGGGCGGGCTCCCTTGCGGCGCGCCCCTTGCGCGCATACACGAGGCCCGTTCTTTTACCCGCCCGGCTTGGGCGAACGCCTTTGCCGCGCGTGGAAACACAGGAGAAGACTCGTGAAGGCTGACGTGTTCCGGCGCCGTCGCCCGGCCGGCGCCGCGCTGCTGGCCCTTGTGGCCGCGTCCGCCGTGCTCGCGGGGTGCGAGCCCGGCGACGCAAGGGGCGGCTTTACCAAGGTGGTGTACCGCGACGAGGCCGCCGTGCCCCGCGCCGCGTATCCCGATCCGCCCCCCGTGACGCCCGGCTCGTCCGTGGGCGCCCCGCAAGCGCGGATCGTGGCCGCCAACCTGCCGCAGGGCGTGACCCAGGCCATGGTGGACCTGGGGCAGGACCAGTACGGCACCGTGTGCGCCGCCTGCCACGGCCAGGGCGGCACCGGGAGCGCCGCCGCCCCCGCGCTGAACGACGCCACCTGGCTCAACATCTCCGGCCAGTACCCGGAGATCGTCACCATCATCAACAACGGCGTGGCCAACCCCAAGCAGTACCCGGGGATGATGCCGCCCAAGGGCGGCGGCAGCTTCGACGACGCGCAGGTGCGCGCCATCGCCGCCTACGTATTCGCGCTGAGCCACCAGGGGGGCGCATGAGCCGCCGACCGGACGCAGACGATACCTTCCACACCGTGGAAGGCCGCTACCAGAAGTGGAACGACGCCAACCCGCGCACCCGCGGCCCCTCGGCCCTGAAGGTGCCCGAGATGAGCGACGCGATGGAAAAGACGGTGGGAATGTTCCTGGGCTTTGGTGTGGGGGGGCTGCTGCTGCTCCTGGCCGTGTTCACGTTCTTCAACGCCGCCAAGTGGGGACAGGTCGATCGAAGCGGTGCGCAGGTGGCGTACACCATCGCGGCGTTCTTCCTTACGCTCGCGGGGCTGGGCGCGCTGGGCGCCACGTACAACCACATCTTCCGCGTAATTCCGGGCGACGATCCGCACCACCACTGACCGTCGGGAAACGCGTGTTTTGCCCCGGTAGACGAACGATCGTCCGCCGGGGCTTTTTCTTGGCCCAATAGTGCCACGTCCAAATGTGAGCGCCCCGCAAGTGTTGACAGCGAGCGCTCTGCAACCTATTGTGTGTCACATCCCACGCCAAATACTCCTGGCCTACATACGTTTGCTGCTCGTTTCTAACGGAGAAGCCATGTCCCGCTTCCGTCTGGGCTCCATTCTGGCCGCTGCCGCCGGCATCCTGATCATCAGTGGCGGCTGCGCCGAATCGCCCTCCGCACCCGTGCAGGCGGGTGCCAGCTATGAGTTGCTGCGCGCGCCGCAGGGCCCCAGCTTTGACCGCAGCGGGAGCGAGTCGCGCTCCCAGCTGATCGGGCCCGAGGGCGGCGTGATCGAGCTTGCCGTTGGCCGCCTGGTGTTCCCCGCCGGCGCTCTGGCCGAGCCCACCGAGATCGGCATGCGGGTGGACGGCGAGTATCAGGGCGTGCACCTGTCGCCGCACGGGATCCAGTTCCCGGCCCATGCGCAGCCGGTGCTGGAGCTGCGCGCCGTCGGTGCCGGTTCGGAGCGTTCCGACCTGACGGTTGTGTACGTGGACGACGCGAACCAGATTCTCGAGGTGCTGCCGACGGATGCGCAGGGCAGCCGCCTGACCACGTCGCTGGAGCACTTCTCGGGGTACCTGATCAGCACCGGGCGTAGCAGGTAAGCCGTCGGTGCGCTGAACCCGCGTCCAATTCCGCTGTGCCCAACAAGGGGCGGCGCCGCTCGCCGCCTCTTGTTTTGTATCCGCTCAGGCCTGTTTCTGTCGTGACCTCCGTTCTCGCAACCCTGCTGGACCAAGCGAACGTGCAGCAGCGTGCGGGTGAATGGGACGCTGCTGTCGCGTCACTTCGCCAGGCATACAACGCCAGCTTGGCCGCACGGGACCCCGCGGGGATCCTGGAGACGGTCGTACGCCTGGGTCATTGCCACTTCTGGCAGGGAAGCAACCGCGAGCTCGCACGCGACATGCTGGAGCTCGCCCTCACTGTGGGCGAGCTGCATGGCAACCACGAAGTCGTAGGGCGGGCACTGAACGGCCTTGCGGGAATGGCCCAGGACATCGGCGAGATCAACGAAGCCGAGCAGCTGTACCATCAGGCCAACGAGCTGGGCCATGCTACCGGGTCGGATGCGCTGATCGGCGAGACCGAGCAGAACCTGGGCACCCTCGCCAACATCCGCGGCAACCTCACCGAAGCACTCCACCGGTACCAGAGTGCGCTCGTTTCACTGGAGCGCGCCGGGATTACCCGCGGCATCATCTCCGCGCTCAACAACCTCGGGATGCTGCACGTGGACCTTGGCCGCCTGGACGAGGCCGACGGCTATTTCACGCGCGCCCTGGAAGTATGCCACCAGGTGGGGGACGTGGTGCGTGCAGGGGTGGTGCACACGAACCGCGCGGAGCTCTTCCTGGCGCGCGGACAGCTGGACAAGGCACGCGAGGCCTGCGACGAAGGGTTCGAGATCTTCAGCCGGCTGAACTACCCCATCCGCAAAGCCGAGGCGCTCAAGTTCTACGGCGTCATCTACAGGGAAAGCGGAAAGCTGCACCTGGCCGAGATCCACCTTCGGCAGGCGATCGAGATCGCGTCGCACCAGGATCCGCTGCTGGAGGCGGAGACGCAGCGTGAGATGGCACGCGTGCAGCGGGCGCAGGGCCACAATCGGGAAGCGCTGGAGGCGCTCAACCGCTCGCATCTCCTGTTCACCCGCCTGCAGGCACAGGCGGAGCAGGCCGACATCAACCAGCGCATCGAGGAACTGGAGGGGGACTTCCTTTCCCTGGTGCGGTTCTGGGGCGAGAGCATCGAGGCCAAGGACCGCTACACCATGGGCCACTGCGCCCGGGTGGCGGACTACGCCTGCCGCATCGCGGAACGGGCCGGAAAGCTGACGGAGCGGGAGATGGTGTGGTTCCGGATGGGCGCCTTTCTCCACGACGTGGGAAAGACGGAGGTGCCCGAGGAGATCCTGAACAAGCCGGGGCGGCTCACGGACGAGGAGCGGGCGCTGATGGAGCGCCACACGGTCATCGGCGACGAGATGCTGGCGCCGGTGGAGTTTCCCTGGGACATCCGCCCCATGGTACGCAGCCACCACGAGCGCTGGGACGGCCGCGGCTACCCCGACGGGCTGACGGCGGAGAACATCCCCTATTCCGCCCGCATTCTCCGCATCGCCGACGTGTTCGACGCGCTGACCACGGCGCGCAGCTACCGCCGGCCGCTGAGCCCCGACGAGGCCATGGAGATCATGGTGAACGACGCAGGCTCCTTTGATCCGGAGCTGTTCGAGCTCTTTCGCGAGCTGTTCCCCGAACTCGCCCCCACGGCCGTGGAAGCCGCTTTCGCCGGCTCCGCGTAACGCTCTTCTTGCGTCACCGCACCGCAAAATCTACACGGCGACCGGGACCGTCTCTTCCGCCTCCACCGCGATCCCGCGGGTCCGCAGCA
>DATING010000834.1:0-8104 GCA_035474555.1 Longimicrobium sp.
CTGCTGGCCCACGGGCTGGCCCCGGTGCTGGCCGACTCGGTGCAGAAGCTGGTGTTCGCCAGCCTGCGCACGGCCCCGCGGCGGGAGCACCCGTGGGGCGCCCGGCTGCAGGTGGAGGCGGCAGGGGGCGAGGCGCGCTACACCCTGGCGCCCCGCGAGCACTGCCCGCCGCGGCCGCGCAGCCTGGACCTGGAGGCGGAGATGGCGAGCTTCCTGGGGAGCGGCGTGCGCTACCGGGGGGGCACCCGCGAGCGGGTGGTGGTGATGCAGGTGACCGTGCATCCGGCGGGGTACGTGACGGATGCGAAGCTGGTGCGCGGCGACCTTTCGGGGGGCGGGATGGAAATCCGCCTGCGCGACCACCTGCGGCAGTTCACGTTCGAGCCGGCCTCCATCGACGGGGTGCCGGTGCAGGGCCAGTTGCTGGTTCCCGTCCGCGTGCGCGCCTGACGCTCACCGCCCGTCATCTTCATCCAACGTCTCGAGGAGGTCTTCCGTGCCGCAGACTTTCGTGCGCAGCCTTGTGCTCACCCTGGCGTTCGCCGCCGTTCCCGTGGCCACCCACGCGCAGGTGGGCGTGCCTGCGTCGCGCCCCATGCCGGGGATGCCCAGCCGCATCGGCATCGGCTACGTGGCCAACATCCCCAACCAGCTCGTGGGCGTGACGGGGCACTTCGTGTCGCCCTCGCTGCTGGGCGGGCTGGGGCTGTACGTGGACGCCAAGCTGGACAACGCGTCGCCCGAGGACGAGGAGGGCTTTCTCCCCGACCTCACCGCCGAGGAGGTGGAGGATACGCGCAACGACGGGGTGTTCCAGGAGAAGGGGAGCTGGCAGACGGTGAACGTGGCGCTCATGAAGCCGGTGACCTCGCAGCTGGTGGCGTACGCGGGGGCCGGCGTGTCGAAGGTGAAGGAGTACAACCAGTACTTCGACGAGGCGCGCGAGCTGGGGCGGCTGGGATTCTACTGGGTAGAGGACGAGGAGAATTCGGGCACCCGCACCAACTTCATGGGCGGGGTGTTCTTTCAGCTGGGGGAGAGCTTTGCCGTGCAGATGGGCGGCGAAACGCGCCCGGCCGGATTTACCATGGGGCTGACCTACCTGCTGCCCCTGCGGTAGACCTTCGCGGCAGGACGGACCGCCGCGGTCCCGCGCCCCGCCCCCGCACCACGCGGGGGCGGGGCGCGGCCATTTGGGCAGGCGGGGCATGGTCCGGAGTTTGCCTCCCGGGCGGGCATGGCCGAACCCAACTTTCCAAACGACCGGCGCAAGGCAGCCCCCGACCGGCGGACCAAGTCCGGCGGCGGTTTTCGCCCCCCGCGCTTCTCGCTGATGCCGCTGGTGCTGCTGTTCCTGGCGCTGGCGCTCCTGCGTCTCTTTCTGAACCCGGCGGCCAAGGCCGTCTCGTACAGCGAGATCAAGAACCGCGTCAGCGCCAACCAGGTGAAGGAGGTGCGCATTGGCGCCACCTCCATCGAGGCGATCCCCGACACCTCCATCAGCAAGGGCGACGGCCCCGACCGCTGGCGGGCCGTGCGGCCGGCGGTGGAGGACGACCAGCTCATCCCCCTGCTGGAGGCGCGCAACGTTCCCTACACGGGAATGAGCGAGGGCAACTGGAGCTTTTTGCTCACGCTGCTCTTTCCCCTGCTGCTGATCGTGGGCTTCTGGATGTTCATGTTCCGGCGGATGAACCCCACACAGGGGGTGCTCACCGTTGGAAAGAGCCGCGCGCGCATCGTGGGCGAGGAGGGGACGGGCGTCACGTTCGACGACGTGGCCGGGGTGGACGAGAGCAAGGTGGAGCTCCAGGAGATCGTGGAGTTCCTCAAGACGCCGGAGAAGTTCGCCAACCTGGGGGCCAAGATCCCCAAGGGCGTGCTGCTGGTGGGCCCCCCGGGCACGGGCAAGACGCTGCTGGCGCGCGCCGTGGCCGGCGAGGCGGGGGTCACCTTCTTTTCCATCTCGGGCGCCGAGTTCGTGGAGATGTTCGTGGGCGTGGGCGCGGCGCGGGTGCGCGACCTGTTCGCCCAGGCCAAGGCGCAGTCGCCGTGCATCATCTTCATCGACGAGCTGGACGCGCTGGGCAAGGCGCGCACGCCGGGCGGCATCCTGGGCGGCAACGACGAACGCGAGCAGACGCTGAACCAGCTGCTGGTGGAGATGGACGGGTTCGACCCGCGCATCGGCGTCATCATCATGGCGGCCACCAACCGGCCGGAGATCCTGGACCCGGCGCTGCTGCGGCCTGGGCGCTTTGACCGGCAGGTGCTGGTGGACCGCCCCGACTGGCACGGGCGGCTGGCCATCCTGCGCATCCACAGCAAGGGGATCAAGCTGGACACCAGCGTGGAGCTGGAGCGCATCGCGCGGCGCACGCCGGGGTTCGTGGGCGCGGACCTGGCCAACCTGCTGAACGAGGCGGCCCTGCTGGCGGCGCGGCGCGACAAGGCGCACGTGACCATGCTGGAGATCGACGAGGCGGTGGACCGCATCATCGCCGGACTGGAGAAGAAGAACCGGCTGATCAACGACAAGGAGCGCACCATCGTCGCCTACCACGAGGCGGGGCATGCCATCGTGGCGGAGCGGGTGCCCACGGCGGACCCGGTGCACAAGATCTCCATCATCCCCCGCGGGGTGGCGGCGCTGGGCTACACGCAGCAACTGCCCACGGAGGACCGCTACCTGCTCACCAAGCAGGAGCTGATGGACCGCATCGCGGTACTGCTGGGCGGGCGCGTGGCCGAGGAGATCGTCTTCAACGAGATCAGCACGGGCGCGGGCAACGACCTGGAGCGGGTGACGGAGCTGGCGCGCAGCATGGTGACGGAGTACGGCATGTCGCGGCAGCTGGGCCCCGTGAACCTGGCGGGCCCGCGGCGCACGCAGTTCCTTCAGGGCGAGGGCGGCGGGCCGCAGCAGCGCAACTACTCGGAAGAGACGGCGCGCGAGATCGACGGGGAGATCCGCGGGCTCATCGACGGGACGTACGAGCGGGTGCGCAAGCTGCTGACGGAGGACCGCCAGGTGCTGGAGGTGCTGGCGCGGCGGCTGCTGGAAAAGGAGGTGGTGGACGAGGGGGAGCTGCGCGAGATCATGGGGCTGCCCCCCCGCACGCACGAGCCCAGCGAGGACCGGGTGGTGGTGACGCCGCCGGCCACGCCCCTGGGGAGCGACGCGCAGGCCGCGGCGTCCGCCGCGTCGCCCGTGGCGCCCCTGGATGCCGACGCGACCGCCACGATGGCGCAGTCGCCCGCCAAGCGAAACCACCGCCGAAACAAGCGAGGCTGAGGTGACGACGAAGGACCCCCGCTACGAGGACAAGAGCCCGCACAGCGCCGACGAGCAGGACCAGCCGGAGCCGGAGCGCCCGGTACCGGCCGAGGAACTGCGCCGCGAGCCCGGCGGACCCGAGGACAAGCCCTCGCAGGCGGAGGGGGAGCGGGACGCGTCGGCGGAGTGACGGACGGACGAAAGTGCGAAAGTGCGAAAGTGCGAAAAGAAAAGGCCCGGCGTAATGCCGGGCCTTTCTTTGTTCTCAGGTGAAAAAGGCGACGGGGACGGGGCGCCGGGCCCCGCCCTCGCCGCTTGGTGCCGTTTGCAGACGTTAGCGGGGCAGCTCGACGACGATGGCGCCCGCGACCTTGCGCGAGCCCAGGCCGGGCAGGGTGTTGGTCGCCGTGCTGGCGTCGAGGTAGCGCACGTTCTCGGCATAGCCGGGGGCGATCTGGCGCAGCGCGTCGAGGCCGCCGAGCAGGGTGGTGTTCTGGTACACCACGATCTCCGTGCCGCCGCCGCCGTAGTTGGTCTGCGCGGAGTTGCGAATCCACTGCGGGCGCAGGCGCTGGATGGCGTCGTACAGGTTGGTGGTGCCGCTGCCCTCGATCTCCGCGCGCGTGAGCACGTTGGCGCGGATGCGGTTGCCCGAGCTGGTCCCGGCGCTTGCGCCGGCGCTGGCGCCGCCTTCTGCGGTGGCAGGCGCGCAGCCGGCAAGGAGCGCGACCGTGCACGACAGGATCAGGGGAAGGCGCCAGGTCGACGTGATGTTCATGGCCAGTTCCATAGTGTGGGGTGGTGGCGGACGGAACAGGGGGGAGAAACCGGTCGCGTTCCGTACCGATGATGTTTACGAATAGCCGTGCGACCGCGCCCGCGCAAGGCGTTTCGACGCGAGGTGGACGCACGGTGCAGCGGCCGGCCCTGGTGATGTCCATCCATTCCGCCGCCGTGCCGGTTCGCCCTGGCACCCGGATTCCGGCGTCTGGCAGGCGCCGCCGGGCCTGGACCCGCGGACGGCGCTCCGGAAGGGACAGGTGGGAATCCGGTACCTATTTTCGTTTCGAGACACCATGTGGTAGATTCACGGAGCGATGATGCGGCCATGTGGTTCGGCCGGATCCCAGTCCAATCCTCACCTGGAGACTTACGATGAAGAAGCTGACGCTGAAGGCCGACGATCTGAAGGTGCTCTCGTTTGAGACGGCGCCGGTACGCGGGCCCCTGGGTACGGTGCATGGCGCCGCCGCGACTGAGTACACGGATGGCGCGAGCTGCGAGAACCACTCGGAATGCTGGACGTGCGGGATCTGGTGCCCGGAGACCACCAACCCGGACGTCACGGCCCCGTGCAACTGTCCCGGGGACACGCAGGCCCCGGCCTGCTGAGCCGCTCGTCCGCCGGATGAAAGGAACCGCGCGCGCCGGACATCGGCGCGCGCGGTTTCCCTTTCCCCCTCCGCGGATCGACAGGCCCTGGACCTGCATCGGTGGCAGGTTCGCATCTTCCGTTCACCTGCCGAGAGGATCGATCCGATGAAGAAGCTGAAGCTCCATGCCGCCGACCTGCACGTGATCTCGTTCCCGATCGCGGACGGCGGCGGCGAGGCGGGAACGGTGCACGGGGCCGCGGCCACGCAGACGTGCCAGCCCTACACGGACGCCGTCACCTGCGCCCGGCCCTGCCTGCCGACGCTGAACCCCGCGGTGACGAATCCCTGCATCTGCCCGTGATGCGCCGGGGCGGATCTCTCCGGACCGCCGGCATCACAGCAGCCGTTCGATGATGGCGGCGCCGCGCTCCGCCGCGCCCAGGTTGCCCTGGACGTAGGCACGCGCGGCGTCGCCGGCGGTGCGGCGGCGGGCGGCGTCGCGGACGAGCGGGATGATCCGCGCATCGGCCGGCGCGCCGGGGCGCAGCTCGAAGGCGCCGCCGGCCGCGATCAGCGCGGCGGCCTCGCGGGCGTTCGCGTGCCGCGGACCGAAGAGGACGGGAACGCCGAACGCGGCGGGCTCCAGCACGCTGTGCAGCCCCGCCGATCCCCATCCGCCCCCCACGTACGCCACGTCCGCCAGCGCGTACAGGTCGCCCAGCACGCCCACGCGATCCACCACCACCGTCCGGCCCGCCGCGGCGCCCGCCTGCACCTGCGAAAGGCGGACGGCGCCGGTGATGCCGTGCGCCCGCAGCCGAGCCTCCAGCGCGTCCAGGTGCGCGGGCGTGGGCTCGTGCGGGACGAGGATGGCGCGCAGGGGCGGATCCGCGTCCGCCATCGCGGCGACGGCGGGGACGAGCGCCTCCTCGTCCGCCGGCCAGGTGGAGCCGGCCACCAGCGTGACACCTGCGAATCCACCGAACGGGCGCAGCAGGGCCGAGGCGCGGTCCACGGCCTGCGCGCGCGCCCACACCTGGTCGAAGCGCGCGTCGCCCATCACGGTGCGCCGCTCCGCCGGCACGCCCAGCGCGCCGAAGCGCCCGGCGTCGTCGGCGGAGATGGCGGCGGCGACGTCCAGGCGGCGGTACGCGGGGGCCAGCAGCGCGCGGGCCGGGCCGCCCAACCGGCTGGAGGATGGGGGGAGCGTGCCGCTGAGCATGGCCAGGCGCACGCCGCGCGCCTTTGCCTCGCGCGTGAGCACGGGCCACACGTCGGTCTTGGAGAACGCGATGACGTCCGGCCGGAGCGCGTCCAGGGCACGGCGCACGTCGCGGGGCAGGTCCACCGGCAGGTAGTCGGCGACGTCCGCCTGCACGGTGCGGGCAAAGGACTCGGCGGAGGGGGAGAAGAACGTGTAGGCGACCTGCGCGTCCGGCCGCCGCGCGCGGAACGCCTGCACGACGGCGCGCGCCTGCAGCCCCTCGCCCACGCTGGGCGCGTGGAACCACGCGAGCGGGCGCGCGGGGTCGCGGTGGGTGCGCGCCCACGTCTCCATCCGCTCCAGCACGCCCGCGCGGCCGCGGATGCCGCGCGCGAGCTTGCCGTCCCCGCGGGCGGCGAGCGGGAGCAGGGGGCGCGCGGCGCGGAGCGCGAGAGTGTAGAGGCTTTCGGCGGCGGACATGCGGGGAAGGTACGCGGACGGGCGGGGGGTGCCAAGGCAGGAGGCGGGGGGCGGAGGCGGGGAAACCGCGAGGAGGCGAGGGCGCGGGGGAGGAAAGGCGGATCGGGATCGGAGGCAGGGGATCGGGAGAGATCGTGCAGGCGGGGCAGAAGTCCGTCGGGGAGCCCGGCGAATGAATTCGCGGCAATGAGGACGCGATGTCGGCCTTCGCCGACAGGTCCGGTGCGGGAGGGGTGCCGGGCCACTGGCGGCGGTCCGTCGAAAAGGATCGTGCACGGGAGAGGTGCCGGGCGCGGCCGGGCAGGCGCTTCCTCAACTCATCCGCTATCGGGCGCAGGCACAGTCCTACCGATCGCGATCAGGTGGATGATGTGCCCCATCAGGCATCCAGCTCCGCTGCGACGATCCTGCCTCTCCGAAAAGACGATCCTGCCTCTCCGAAAAAACGCGGATCCCGTCCCCACGCCGGCAGCAGCCTGTCTACCAAGGGCCTGATGCATCCTGCCGCTCTCCGCCTTCTCCTCCGGTCCGCGATCGGACGTCGCGATGACGATCATCCAGTGAGGCCGCCTTCACAACGGCCGCCCGTGCAGGGATGCGCCGCGACGGCCGAACGCGAATCGGCCGCGTCGTGCAGGAGGCCGGAGATCCTTGGCAGAGCGGCGGCTCCCGGCGAGGGGGGGCATCCGCGTTTTGTGGGAGACGATACTCGCCGCATGGTGCGGATGTTGGCCCAGGCACCGCATCCACCTGATCGCGATCCGTAAAAGGAAGCCCTGGCTGGAAGATCGTGCCCTGGATCCTGGATGGAACACGCGCCGGGATCGGCAGAAGCTGAGACGCGGCGGTTGCTCCGGAAACGAGAGCGGGGGCAGCCCATTGGCCGCCCCCGCTTCGCCATCCCCCGCGGAAGATCAGACCGCGGGCGGGTTGTAGCCGGTGCCGCCGTAGCCGGCCGGGCCCGTGCCGCCGTTGCCGGCGCGCACGTCCGTGCCCACGTACTCGGGCCCCGTGCCCATCCCACCCGTGGTGCCCACGCCGCCCACGACCCCGGTGCCCACGCCGCCCGTCGTCCCCAGCCCCGCCGCCGCACCGCTCGTGCCCGCGTTGGTGCCGGCGCCCGCGCCGTACGGCATCCCGCTCGTGAAGCCGGAATCCACGAGCGTGGCGTCCGCATCCACCATCACCACCTCGTCCACCACGACGGTGTCGGGACGGTCGGGGGTGAGGTCCACCACCTCCACGTACTCCAGCGGCTGCTCGTGCTCGCGGCGCAGCTGCTCGCGGATGAGGTACGCGGCGCCGGCCGCCACCAGCCCGCCCGTGAGCATCTTGCCGATGGGCACGTTGCGCTCGCGGCGGGGGCGCGGACGCTTCTCGGTGTACTCCGGGCGGTCGGGCGCCTGCGGCACGCGCTCGGCGAACAGGTCGAGCATGGCCCGGTTGAAGTGCTTGAGGTCCTGCGGCCCGCGGCTGCTGACCCAGTTGCGGTCGCGCACCATGGGCTCGTCCTGCCAGATGCCGCCCGCGTTGCGCACGTCGTCCTTGATGCCCGGCCACGACGTCAGGTTGCGCCGCACCACCAGCCCGGCGGAAACCAGCAGCCAGGGACCGTGGCAGATGACGGCGATGGGCTTGCCCGCCCGCTCGAACCCGCGCACGAAGTCCAGCGCCGGCTCGCTCTGCCGCAGGGTGTCGGGGGCGATGAGGCCGCCCGGAAGGAGGAGCGCATCGTAGTCCTCCGGGTCCGCCGTGCGCAGGGTGCGG
>DATING010000835.1:0-2294 GCA_035474555.1 Longimicrobium sp.
CTTGCTGGACGGTCGTGCATCGGCTCCTGGGACGGAACACTCGCCAGCGAGAAACAGACACGGAGACGCGGAGGCCGCGGAGAGACGAATCCTCTCCGTGGCTCCGCGTCTCCGCGCGAGGTGCTTCGGTGCTGATGCGCGCGCCGCGCCTCGTCCCGTCGAGCGGTCGCCGATGGGAGGAGCGGAAGCCCGCCCTCAGTCCGCGCCGGCCCGCCGCTGCTTCTTGCCCTTGGTGGCGCCGCGGGTGGCCGCCGCGGCAATGAGCGTGGCGACGATCTCCGCCGCGATGACGGCGCCGTGGCGCTTGACCAGCTTGCGGACGGGCTTCATCAGCCGCTTGCGAATCTTCTTCTTGAGCTTCACGCGTTGCTCCGCGGTTTCGGGTGGTGAAAGAGCGGGTCACAGGCGCACAACGAATGCCGTTACAAACCTTTGCCAGCGGGGACGCCGCTCCCGTGCGCCTGGTTCACCCGCATCCCGTCCCGCCGCAGAGCCTCGACGGGGGATGCCGGGCGGTGGCCGAGCCGGTACGTGCATCGGGCCGTATCACCGGGCGATTCGTTACGCGCGGAGCCCACGCTTAGCGCATCGGCATTCCGCCGCGCGAGCGAACTCCGGCCAGGACCCGCTGCCATGATCACCAAGCCGACCGAGCAGGCACTGCGCAACTCGCGCGAAGAAGAAGCCGCGCTCGCGCTGTGGTCCACGCACAGCCACCCCGCCGCGAGCGAGGCCGAGTGGCGGCGGCTCCCGGAGACGGTCCGCGTGCACTACCGGCGGCAGGCGCGGATGGCGCTCGGCTTCGATCCCCGCGGCTGGAACCCGGCCGGCTATGATCCGTACGACCCGGCGGCGTGACCGGGGGATGGGTGATAGGGGCGGGTTACAGGTTACAGGTTACAGGTTACAGGGGACAGCGACGGGCGACAGGCGACGGATGGTGGGCGGCGGGCGGCGGGCGGCGGGACGGACGACAGGTGAAGCGACGGAGCGCGGAAGCCGGCATCCGTCCGGAGCGAATGAATTCGCCGCTGTAAAAGCGCGAAGTCCGCCTTCGCGGACTGCGAAGGCGGACTCTCGTCGTACATCCCTGATTCGTGCCGGAATCCGGCGCTGGCGAGGCAGGCCCCAGCCGGATCCCCGTCTCACCCCGAGGCACTCTGCCCGTGCCGGACCAGTCCGCGCAGGCGGACTTCGTGTAGTCGTTGCGGCGAATTCATTCGCTTGGCTGAGACTCCGCCCCGGCCTCCACCTCCCACGCGATCCGCTCGAACCGGCTGCCGGTGAACCGCTCGCGCAGCAGGCGCAGGGCGGATTTCCGCGCGTCGTCCGCCGTATCCGCCTCCACGGGCACCGCCGCGCGCACCCGGTAGCGCACGCGGAACTCCTCCACGATGCGCGACTGCTCGTCCGTGCGCGCCACGTCCAGCACGTCCACGGCGGCGTCCGGCCACAGCCCGCGGAGCTCCTTCTCCACCTGGTGCTCCGCGTCCGCCAGCCCGTACGCCGCCAGCTCCACCCGTCCCGCGCCGCGCACCGCGATCGTGTGCCGCACCGCCGTCAGCGCGGCGAGCCGAAGCGGAGGGTGTCGCGCGGCGCGCCCGGACGCGGCTGCGGGATGTTGAGCGTGTCCTGCGGCACGTCCGGCCCCGGCACCGACGGCGGATCGATGTCCGTGGGCCCGGCGGGCGGCTCCACCGGCTGCGGAAGCGGCGTCCGCAGCTGCTGCAGAAGGGCCACCGCGCGCCGCAGGTCCTGCTGGCTCTGCGTCGTCTCGATGAACGACTCCAGCGCGCGGATGGCGCTGGACGTGTCACCCATGGCCAGCCGCGCGTCCGCCAGGTGGCTGTACAGCAGGTCGTAGCGCCGGTCGATGCGGATGGTCTGCTCCAGCAGCGTGGCCGCGTCCTCGTACCGCTCCATGCGGATGAGCGTGGCCGCCATGTTGTCGCGGTACTCCGGGTTGCGCTGCTCCACCCCCACCGCCCGCTCGAAGTAGGCCAGCGCCGAGTCGTACCGCCCCGCGTTGAAGTGTCGCAGCCCCTCCTCGTTCAGCACCACCGCGTCCAGCGCGTCCGCGCTGTCGGCGCCCGCGCTGTCCACGACCGTCGTGTCCGCCGCGACCGGGCCCGTGCCGCCGCGGCGGTTCATCGCCTGCATAGCCGCCCATCCGCCCAGGGCAAGGAGGGCCACCAGCAGCACCCACACGTACGCCGGCACCCCGCGCCGCCCCTCCTCCTCCACCACGCGGCGGCGGGGCGGCGGCATCACCGGGTGCGCCGCGCGCTCTGGCG
>DATING010000836.1:0-18471 GCA_035474555.1 Longimicrobium sp.
GAACTTGGACGTGCCGCTGTCCACCTCCACCGGGCGGAAGGTGAGCCCGGGCACGGCCAGCTCCGCCGAGGGCGTGTTGAGCAGCACCAGCGTCACCTGGAAGAAGGGCGTGTGCCCGGCCTGCCTCGGCGGCTGGAGCACCTCCACCAGCTTCTCGAAGGGCACGTCCTGGTGCGCGTACGCCTCCAGCGCCGTGTCGCGCACGCGGCCCAGCAGCGTGCGGAACGAGGGGTTGCCCCCCAGGTCCGTGCGCAGGGCCAGCGTGTTGACGAACAGGCCCACCAGCCCCTCCGTCTCCGGCCGCGCGCGCCCCGCGATGGGCGAGCCGACGACGATGTCCGTCTCGCCGCTCCAGCGGTGCAGCGTGGCCTTCCACGCGGCCAGCAGCACCATGTACAGCGTGGCGCCGTCGCGGCGGGCCAGCTGCCGCGCCGCGCGGACGGTCTCCGGCGGCAGGGCCGCGTGCAGCACGCCGCCCTCCTCGTCCTGCTCCGCGGGGCGCGGCCGGTCGTACGGTAGCTCCAGCAGCGCCGGGGCGCCCGCCAGCCGCCCGCGCCAGAACGCGAGCTGCCCCTCCATCACGGGCCCGTGCAGCCACGCCCGCTGCCACACGGCGTAGTCCGCGTACTGCACGGGCAGCGGGGCGAACGCCGCCTCCTCGCCCAGCAGCGCGGCGCCGTAGGCCTGCGTCATCTCCCGCAGCAGCACGCCCCACGACCACGCGTCGCTGGCAATGTGGTGCGCCGTCAGCAGCAGCACGTGCCGCTCGGGCACCAGCCGAAGGAGCCGCGCGCGGATGGGGATCTGCGTGTCCAGGTCGAACGGCGCGCGCGCCTCGTCCCGCATCCGCTCCTGCACGGCCGCTTCCGCCACGTCCTCCACGGGGAGCAGAAAGCGCGGCGGCGGCATCACGTCCTGCAGGGGGACGCCGTCCACCTCCACGTAGCGCGTGCGCAGCACCTCGTGCCGGGCCACGACGGCTTCCAGCGCGGCGCGCAGGGCCTCCACGTCCAGCGGGCCGTCCAGGGCCAGCACGTCGGCCATGTTGTACATGCCGGACGCGGGCGACATCCGCTCCAGGAACCACATCCGTTCCTGCGCGAACGAGAGCGGGGCCAGCCCGGCGCGCTCCACGGGCGCCAGCGCGGGCCCGTCCGCCGCCACGGCCCCGTGCAGCCGCTCGCCCAGGGCGCGCACGGTGCTCGCCTCGAAGAACGCGCGCAGGGGCAGCTCCACGCCCAGCTCGCGGCGCACGCGCGACAGCACCTGCGTGGCCAGCAGCGAGTGGCCGCCCAGCTCGAAGAAGTCGTCCTCCAGCCCCACGCGGTCCACGCGCAGCACCTCGCGCCAGATCTCCGCCAGCGCCTCTTCCTCCGGCGTGCGCGGCGCCACGTACGCGCGCTCGTCCGCGCGCCCCTCCGGCGCGGGGAGGGCCTTGCGGTCCACCTTGCCGTTCGGCGTGAGCGGAAGCGCCTCCATCACCACGAACGCCGATGGCACCATGTACTCCGGCAGCCGCCCGCGCAGGTGCGTCCGCAGCTCCGCCGCCACCGGCGCGGCGCCGGCGTCCTTCGCGGTGAGATACGCCACGAGCCGCGCGTCGCCCGCCACGTCCTCGCGGACGAGCGCCACGGCCGCGCCCACGGCCGGGTGGTCGCGCAGGGCGGATTCGATCTCGCCCAGCTCGATGCGGAAGCCGCGCAGCTTCACCTGGAAGTCCACGCGCCCGCCGAACTCCAGCGTGCCATCCGCCATCCGCCGCACGCGGTCGCCCGTGCGGTACAGGCGCGATCCGGGCGCCCCGAACGCGTCGGGGACGAACCGCTCCGCCGTCAGTCCCGGCCGGGCCAGGTAGCCGCGCGCCACCCCCGCCCCGCCGATGAACAATTCGCCGTACACCCCCAGGGGCGCCGGATTCAGCGCGGGGTCCAGGACGTACAGCGCCGTGTTGGCGATGGGCCCGCCCAGGGTGATCGGCTCCGCGCCCACGCGCCCCGTGGACGACCAGATCGTCGTCTCCGTGGGGCCGTACATGTTCCACAATTCGGCGCCGGCGGCCAGCAGCCGGTCCGCCAGCGGGCGGGTCAGGGCCTCGCCGCCCGTCAGCAGCCGCATCCCCGCGCGCGGCGTCCAGCCGGCCGTGAGCAGCATGGCCCAGGTGGCGGGCGTGGCCTGCACCACCGTGGCGTCCGCGCGGCGGATGCGCTCCGCCAGCAGCGCCGGGTCCGCCGCCTGCTCGCGCGACGCGACGACGACCCGCGCGCCCCGCGTCAGCGGCAGGAACATCTCCAGCACGGAGATGTCGAAGGCGATGGTGGTCACGGCCAGCAGCGTGTCGTCCGCGCGCAGGCCGGGCGCCTCCGCCATGGAGCGCAGGAAGCCCGATACGCCCCCGTGCGGCACCATCACCCCCTTCGGCTTGCCGGTCGATCCCGAGGTGTAGATGACGTACGCCAGCTCCGCGGGATGGAGGTCGATGGGATCGATCCCATCCGCCGTATCCGCCGTATCCGCCTGATCCGCCGTATCTGCCGAAGTCGCCGAAGTCGCGGAAGCCGCGGGCGCGACGTCGTCCAGGAGGATGCGGTCGATGCCGGTCGCCGGGAGGACGGATTCCAGGGCGCGCTCCGTGAGCAGGAGGCGCGCGCCGGAATCCTCCAGCATGTACTGGATGCGGTCCGCCGGATACTCCGGGTCCAGCGGCAGGTACGCCGCGCCCGCGCGCATCACCCCCAGCAGCGCCGCCACCATCCGCGCCGAGCGGTCCACGCACACCGCGACGAGGCTCCCCCGCCCCGCCCCGCGCGCCCGCAGCGCCGCCGCCACGCCGGCGGAAAGCGCGTCCAGCTGCCCGTACGTCAGCGCGCCGTCCGCGCCTTCCACGGCCACGGCGTGCGGCGTCCGCGCGGCCTGCTCCGCCACCAGCCCGTGCACGGGGACGAACGGCCAGTCGCGCGCGGTCTCATCCGCCGCGCCCAGGACGGCGGCGCGCTCGTCCTCGCCGATCATCCGCAGCTGGCCCACGGGCGTGTCCGGCGCGTCGACGGCGTGCTCCAGCAGGCGGAGGAGGTGCGACGTCATCCGCTCCACCGTGGCGCGCTCGAACAGGTCGGTCGCGTACTCCGTGTCCATCCGCAGCCCGCCGTCCGCGTCCTCGTAGACGTCGAACGCCAGGTCGAAGCGCGCCGTGTCGTAGGTCACGGCCAGCGGCGCCAGCTGCATCCCGGAGAGCGCCATGCTGTCCATGGCCGCGTTCTGCAGCATCAGCTGCACCTGGAACACGGGGTTGCGGCTCAGGTCGCGGCTGATGCGCAGCTCCTCCACGATGCGCTCGAACGGCAGGTCCTGGCGGTCGAACGCGGCCAGGGTCGCCGTCTTCTCGCGCCGCACCATCTGCCGGAACGGCTCCCCCGCGTTCACCGGCCCCCGCAGCGGCAGCGTGTTGATGAAGAAGCCGATGAGCCCCTCCACCTCCGTGCGCGTGCGCCCGGCCAGCGGCGTGCCGATCACCACGTCGTCCTGCCCGCTCCACCGCGCCAGCACCACGCGCAGCCCCGCCAGCAGCACGGTGAAGAGCGTGGCGCCCTCCGCCTGGGCCAGCGTCCGCAGCCGCCCCGTCAGCTCCGGCGACACGCGCCCGCGAAAGAGCACGCCGCGGTGGCTTTCCTGCGCCGGACGGGGATGGTCCGTGGGCAGCTCCAGCGCCGGGGGCGCGCCCGCCAGCGCCGTGCGCCAGAACGCCAGGTGCCGCGCCAGGTTCTCCCCCGCCAGGTGCTCGCGCTGCCAGAGGGCGAAGTCCGGGTACTGCACGGGAAGCGGGGGCAGCGGGTTGGGCTGCCCCTCGTTGAACGCCGCGAACAGGGCGCCCAGCTCGCGGGCCAGGATCCCCAGGCTCCACCCGTCGCTGATGGAGTGGTGCAGGCACAGGAGCAGGACGTGCTCCTCCGCCTGCAGCCGCAGCAGCTTCGCGCGGAAGAGCGGGCCGCGGGCCAGGTCGAAGCCCGTGTTGGCGTCCGCGTGCACCTGCCGCTCCGTCTCCGCGTACCGCTCGTCCTCCGCCAGCGCGGACAGGTCCTCCACGGGCAGGGGAACGGGGACGAACGGGTGGATGACCTGCAGGGGCTCGTCCTCGCCCTCGGCCACGGCGAAGGTCGTCCGCAGCGACTCGTGGCGCTCGCGCAGGGCGTCCAGCGCCCGCTCCAGGGCGCCCACGTCCAGCGGGCCGCGCAGCAGCAGCGGGCTGGGCATGTTGTACGCGGCGGTGCCGGGGTCCAGCTGGTCCAGAACCCACAGCCGCTGCTGCGCAAAGCTCAGCGGCAGCCGCCCGCCGCGCGGGCGGGGGACGAGCGCGGGACCGGCCGTCTGCGCGCGCTGCATCTGCATCCGCAGCTCCAGCAGGCGCCGCTTTTCGGGCGAAAGGCCCGCGAGGCGGTTCTGGATGTCGGTCATGGCTCTACCTTCCCGCCAGGGTGCGGTAGGCGGACTGCTCCGCCGCCAGGATCGCCGCCACCTCGTCGTCCGAGAGGTCGTCCAGGTCGTCCAGCAGCGCGGCCATCGCGTCCATCTGTGCGGTTTCTACCACCGTGGCCAGCGCGGACACGGTAGGGGATTCAAAAATGCCCTGCAGGGGCAGCTCCACCTGGAACGCCTCGCGCACCCGTGCCACCAGCTGCGTGGCGAGCAGCGAGTGCCCGCCCAGGTCGAAGAAGTTGTCGTTGGCGTACACGCGGTCCACCCGCAGCACCTCCACCCAGATGGCGGCCAGCTGCCGCTCGGCGTCGGTGCGCGGCGGCACCTGCTCCGCCGCGCCGTCGCCGCTGCGGGGGGCGGGAAGGGCGCGGCGGTCCAGCTTGCCGTTGGGCGTGAGGGGGAACTCGTCCATCAGCACGAGGGACGAGGGGACCATGTAGGCGGGGAGCTGCTCCCGCATCCACGCCCGCAGCCGCGGCGACAGCTCGCGTGCCTGCACCGCCCGCAGGGGATCGTTCGCGTACGCCTCCGGGGCGCGCAGGGGTACGTCCCGCGCGGGGAAGTCCGCGTCCGATCCCGCCGGGCAAAAGAGCACGTCGAAGCGGCCGGCGGCGGCGGGACGGAGCTCCGCCGCCACCCCCAGCCCGTCGGCCAGCGCCCACACCGCCTCGGGATCCACGGCGTCCGGCGGATCGTCGTCCAGCCGCCGCCGCGCCTCGCCGGCGGTCGCGGGCCCGTCTGGATCCGCCGCCAGCTCCAGCAGCCGCAGCTCCCGCGCGACGCGGGCATCCGGCACCCCCAGCACGGCCAGCGCCTCCCCCGGCGCGAGCAGGAGCATCCGCCGCAGCCCGTCCATCGTCAGCGCGTCCCCGTCCCACGACAGGGCGCGCGCCGGCGTCCGCGGGGCCGCGGGGCCCACGTGCACCACGACGTCGTAGCGGTGGCGGGTGAGCTCGTTGTGGTGCGCGCCGCGCTTGACCCGCGCCTCCACCCGGCCGATGCGCGGGTTGCGCTCCGCCAGGGCGAGGAAGAAGTCCGGGTCCGCCACCAGCTCCTCCTCCTCCTCCGCCGCGCGCCGTCCGCGCAGCCACACCTCGTGCAGGGGCGCGTCGTCCGCGGCCCCGCCGAACGCCACCCCCGTACGGAACGCCGCCAGCGTGAGCCGGTTGCGCACGTCGCCGATGAAGAAGGCGCCGCCATCCTCCAGCCGCTCCACGACCCCGTCCACCACCTGCGCCAGGTACGCCGCCCCGGGAAAGTACTGGGCGACGGAGTTGAGCACGGCCGTGTCAAAGCCGCGCGCCTCCATCCCGCCGAAGTCCGCCGCCTCGCGCTGCTGCAGGGTCACGGGGGGAAGCCCGGCCGCGCCGCGCACCCGGTCGCCCAGGGTGGCCAGGGCGCGGGCGCTCACGTCCGTGCCCAGGTAGGCGCGGGCGTGCGGGGCCACGCGGAACAGCAGCAGCCCCATCCCCACGCCCAGCTCCAGCACGCGCCCGGGGCGCAGCGACAGGATGCGCTCCACCGTCCGCTCCACCCACTCGCGCATCTCCTCCGTGGGGATGGGCTCGCCCGTGTAGCTGCTGTTCCACCCCGCGATGTCGAACGTGGCGTCGCCCGTCTCCCCCGCCCGCGAGCCGGCGTACATCTCGTCCCACACCGTCCCCCACTGCTGCACCTGCTCCCCGCGCTTCTCCGCGTCCGCGTCCGCGGCCTCCGGCGCGTCCTGCGCGGGGGTGCGGGCGGGGACGACGTACGCCACCAGGCGGCGGTCGCCCGGCGTGTCCTCGCGCACGTGCACCACGGCGGCCGAGACGGCCGGGTGTGCCTCAAGGACGGCCTCCACCTCCCCCGGCTCGATGCGGTGGCCCCGGATCTTGACCTGGTGGTCGATGCGGCCCAGGTACTCCAGGGTGCCGTCCGGCCGCCAGCGGGCGCGGTCGCCCGTGCGGTACATCCGCCCCCCCGGCTCCGGCGAGAACGGGTCGGGGACAAAGCGCTCGGCCGTGAGCGCCGGCCGGCGCAGGTACCCGCGGGTGACCCCCGCGCCCGCGATGCACATCTCCCCCGGCACGATGGCGGGGCCCGCGCGCAGGCGGGCGTCCAGCACGTGCACGCGCGTGTTGGCCACCGGCCGGCCGATGGGCGGAGCGCCCCCCGCGTCCACGGCATGCGTCGTGGACCAGACGGTCGTCTCCGTGGGCCCGTACATGTTGATCAGCCCCCCCGGCACCGCGGCCGTGATGCGCGCGGCGAGGTCGGACGGGAGTGCCTCGCCGCCCAGCAGGATGCGGTCGAGCCCGGCCAGCGCCTCGATGCCGCTCTCCTCGATGAGCATCGACGCGAGCGAGGGCGTGCACTGCAGGTGGGTGACGGCGTGGCGGCGGATCTGCTCCGCGATGGACTCGCCCGCGCGCGCCCTGTCCCGCTCCGCCTGCACCACGACCCGAAAGCCGCGGGCCAGCGTCCACAGCAGCTCCAGGACGTGGATGTCGAAGCTGATGCGCGTCACGGCCAGCCACGTCCCCGGGATCGTGCCCCGGACGCGCTCGTCCATCCCGGCAAAGAAGGACGCCACGTTCGCGTGGGTCACCTGCACGCCCTTGGGCCGGCCCGTGGATCCCGAGGTGTAGATGACGTACGCCACGTTCCGGGCATCCGCCCGGCCGTCGAGCTCGCCGGCCGGCCGGGATGCGATCGCGTCCGCATCCGTGTCCACCCGAACGACGCGCACGCCCTCCGCCGGGAGCAGCCCGCGCAGCGACGCCTGGGTGATGAGCAGCGACGCGCCGGAATCCTCCAGCATGTAGGCCAGCCGCCCCGCCGGGTACGACGGGTCCAGGGGCAGGTACGCCGCCCCGGCCTTGAGCACGGCCAGGATGGCCACCACCATCTCCGCCGAGCGCTCCAGGCAGATGCCCACGCGCGCCTCCGGCCGGGCGCCCATCGCGGCCAGGTGGCGCGCCAGGCGGTTTGCCCGCCCGTCCAGCTCCGCGTACGTCAGCACGTCGTCCGCAAAGACGACGGCGACGACGTCCGGCGTGCGGCGCGCCTGCGCCTCCACGAGCCGGTGGATGCGCGGTTCCGGCGGCAGGGGCGCCGCCGTCTCGTTCCACTCCGCCAGCCGCGCCCGCTCGTCCGCGTCCAGCAGCTCCGCGTCGGACACCCGGCCGTCGGGGCGCGCCGCCACCGCCTCCAGCAGCTGCACGAACAGGGCGGCCATCCGGGCCGCCGTCGCCGGCTCCCACAGGTCCGTGGCGTACTCCAGCTGGCCCCGCAGCCGTCCGCCCTGCTCCGTCATCTCCAGGAACATGTCGAACTTGCTCGTCCCCGTGTCCACGTCCTCCAGCCGCAGCACAAGGCCGGAAAGCTCCACGGGCGCCATGTCCACGTTCTGCAGGACGAACGCCACCTGGAAGAGGGGGTTGTGGCTCAGGGTGCGCTCGGGGTGCAGCTCCTCCACCAGCCGCTCGAAGGGCAGGTCCTGGTGCGCGTACGCCTCCAGCGTGGTCTCGCGCACGCGGGCCACGAGCTCGCGAAAGGTGGGGTCGCCGGACAGGTCCGTGCGCAGGGCCATGGTGTTGACGAAGAAGCCGATGAGCTCCTCCACCTCCGCCCGCACCCGCCCCGCCAGCGGCGACCCCACGACCACGTCGTCGCGCCCCGACAGCCGGTGCACCAGCAGGTCGAAGCCGGCCAGAAGCACCATGAACAGGGTGGCGCCGGACTCCCGCGCCAGGGCACGCAGGCGGTCCGTGAGCGCCGCGGGCACCTCGAACGAGACCACGTCGCCCCGGTGGCTCTGCACGGCGGGGCGGGCGCGGTCCGTGGGCAGCTCCAGCACCGCGGGGGCGCCCTCCAGCTTGCCGCGCCAGTACGCCAGCTGCGCGTCCAGCGCCTCGTCGCGCAGCCACTCGCGCTGCCACGCCGCGAAGTCCGCGTACTGCACGGGGAGGGCGGCCAGGGGGGAGGGCGCGCCGTCGCGCAGCGCGCCGTACAGGGCTGCCAGCTCGCGGAACAGCACGCCGATGGACCAGCCGTCGCCCGCCACGTGGTGCAGGTTGAGCACGAGCACGTGCTCGCGGACGGAAACGCGGATGAGCAGGGCGCGCAGCATGAGGTCGCGCCGCAGGTCGAACGGGTGCTCCGCCTCGTCCGCCATCAGCCGCAGCGTCTCCCCCGGCACCCACTCCGCCGGCAGGGCGCGCAGGTCCGCCACGGGAAGGGTGAAGTACGCCGGGGCGGGATGCACCACCTGCCACGACCCGGACGCGTCCGCGCGGAACGTCGTCCGCAGCGCCTCGTGCCGCCGGACGATCTCCGCCAGGGCGCCCCGCAGGGCCTCCACGGACAATTCCCCGTTGAGCCGCACGGCAAAGGGGATGTTGTAGAACGGGCTTTCCGGCTCCATCTGGTGCAGGAACCACAGCCGCTCCTGCGCAAAGCTCAGGGGTGCCGCGCCCGTGCGCCGCGACGCCCGCAGGGGCGGCTGGGGCGCGCGGACGGGCGCCCCCCGCGCCGCGTCGATCCGCGCCGCCAGGGCCGCCACCGTGGGCGCGTCGAACAGCGCGGCCACGGGCAGCTCCACCCCCGTCCGCTGGCGGATGCGCGACAGCACCTGCATCCCCAGCAGCGAATGGCCGCCCAGCTCCCAGAAGTCGTCGTCCGCGCCGATGCGGGGCATGCCCAGCACCTCGCGCCACGCCCGCGCCACCTCGCGCTCCGTCCCCTCCGCCGGCTCCGCGAACCCCGCCGGGAGCGGGTCCAGCGCCGCCGGGGCGGGGAGCGCGCGGCGGTCGATCTTGCCGTGCGGGTTCAGGGGCATGGCGTCCAGCAGCACCACGGCGCTGGGGACGAGCCATCCCGGCAGCTGCTCGCGCATCCACCGGCGCAGCGTCCCCGCGTCCGTGCCGCCCCCCGGCCGCGGCACGGCGTAGGCGACCAGGCGCGTCCCCGCCCCGTCGAACTCCCGCGCCACGACGGCCGCCTCGGCCACCCCCGGGTGCTCGGCCAGCACCGCCTCCACCTCGCCCGGCTCCACGCGGAACCCGGCCACCTTCACCTGCTCGTCCACGCGCCCCAGGAACTCGATCTCCCCGTCCGGCCGCAGCCGCGCGCGGTCGCCCGTGCGGTACAGCCGCGCCCCCGCCTCCGGGGCGAACGGGTCGGGGAGAAAGCGCTCCGCCGTGAGCGACGGACGCCCCAGGTAGCCGCGGGCCACCCCGCCGCCGCCCAGGAACAATTCCCCCGCCTCGCCCACCGGGACGGGAAGCATGGCGGCGGAAAGGATGAACGCGCGCGACGTGGGGAGGGGCCGGCCGATGGGGATGTCCCCCTCGCCGGGCACCGACGCCTCGTGCACGGTGGCCGTGATGGTGGCCTCCGTGGGGCCGTAGCCGTTCAGCCAGCGCACGCCGGGCGCGATCCGCAGCCACTCCGCCAGCGTGGCCGGCTGCGCCTTTTCGCCGCCCACGATCACCAGCCGAAGCCCGTCCGGCAGCCGGTCGCCCGAGGCGGACAGGTCGTGCACCCACGCGTTCCAGAACGCCGTGGGCAGGTTCAGCACGGTGATGCGCTCCTCCGCCAGCCAGCGGAGAAAGCCCGTGCCGTACGAGGGCACGTCCGCGGGACGAAAGACGACGGCGCCCCCCGCGGCCCAGGTGGGGAAGATCTCCTCGACGGAGATGTCGAAGCCGATGGAGGTGATCTGCGCCGCCCGGTCCGCCTCCGTGAGCCCGTAGCGGGTGACGATGGCGCCGCAGTGGTCCGCCAGGGAGCGGTGGCTCACCCCCACGCCCTTGGGACGGCCGGTCGATCCGGAGGTGTAGATGACGTACGCCAGGGCGCCGGGATGGGGGTCGTCCGGCAGGTCGCAGGCGTCCTCGCGCGCCAGCGTCTCGTCGTCCAGGGCGATGGAGAGCACCTCCGCGCCCGCGGCGGACACGCGCGCCTCCGCGGCCGCGTGCGTGAGCAGCAGCGCGGCGCCGGAGTCCTGGACGACGTAGCGGATGCGCTCGGCCGGATACGCCGGGTCCACGGGGACGTAGGCGCCGCCCGCCTTGAGCACGGCCAGCAGGGCCACCGGGAGCTCCGGGCCGCGCTCCATGGCCACGGCCACGCGCACGTCCGGCCCCACGCCCCGGCGGCGCAGCACGCGCGCCAGGCGGTTTGCCAGGGCGTTCAGTTCCCCGTACCCCAGGGCACGACCCTGCCACACCGCCGCGGGCGCGGACGGCGCACGGCGCGCCACCGCCTCCAGGCGGCGGTGCGCATACGCAGGGGCCCCGCCCTCCGCCTCGGGGGCGAAGCGGCCGGTGGGTGCGCCCTGCGCGGGGTCGCCCTGTGAGTACCGCCCCGACGTCGCGATCATTCCGTGCAGAACTCCGGACTTTCGAAAAGACGAGGCGGCAATCGGCGCCCCCGCAAGCCGATGCGGACGCGCGCGAACACCGCCGAAAGATACTTTTGTGCCAACTGTAGCACCAATGCTGGAAGTCGTGCGGGGCGGGTACGACACGCCGCAAGCCCGCCCCGGACCGGGGACCGTTCCGGTCCGCGTCCCTCCCCAACGCGCGCCAATCTAATGGATGATGGGCGGAAAGAATAGACTCGCGATGCAGTTTATCCCAATGTACGCCATCTGTCACAGCGTGCACACGGGGGTTAACTCCAGGTATTTGCTCACTTTTGTATGCACCGACTCCGCCCCGCGTGCCCCGATGTGGACAGGCGCGGAGACACGAGCGTAGCGATCCGTAGATGACGACGAGAGGAGCGGCGGGAACGAGCTGCGGCGGATGGGAGGCGGACCGGGGAGATTCGGCGGCGCGCGAAGGAGTCGACAACGACGGCTTAACACGCTCGTTTACGGACCTTAAACTGCGGAGCAGTTCGGGAGCAGTTGCGACATGCGCTCCCGAACGGCAATTCCCTTTTCACGCGGGGAGGAGAAAACGGAGGCGCGGAGAGACGGCCAGCTCTCTCCGCGCCCATTGTCTTTCTCGGCCGACTCCCGCGGCGCATCACGAATCCCCTGGACCACCCGGGATTCTACGGCCGTCTCACGCGGAGCCGCGGAGGCGCGGAGAACGGACCGTCCTCTTCTTTTCCCGCGATCTCCGCGTCCTCCGCGTGAGGCCGCCTGGAGAAGTGGACTGCACGATTGATCGGGATCCGGGTTCAACCGAGATCGCGCAGCACCCCCAGGAGGTCGGACGACAGGGTGCGCAGGGTGGCGGCGCGGTCGTCCTGCAGGTAGAAGTGCCCGCCGGGGAACAGGCGCATGGTGAACGGGGGCGCGCCGTGCCGCCCCCACCCTTCCAGCTGCTCGCGGCTCACCTTGGGGTCCGCCAGGCCGCCATAGCCCGTGATGGGGCAGTCCAGGGGCGCCTGCTCCGTGAACTGGTACGTCTCGTGGATGGCCACGTCCGCGCGCAGCAGGGGCACCATCAGCTCCAGCAGTTCGCGGTGCTCCAGCAGCGGCTGCGGAAGCCCCCCCAGCCGCGCCAGCTCGCCCAGGAACTCGGCCTCGGGGAGCTGGTGGATGGGGTCGCTGTCCGCGGGCAGGTCCGGCGCCCGGCGGCCCGAGGCGAACAGGTGCGCGGGCCCGGGACGCCCCCGTGCCCGCAGCAGGCGCGACAGCTCGAAGGCCATCAGCGCCCCGTTGCTGTGCCCAAAGAGGGCGAACGGCCGGTCCAGGTACCCGTCCAGGGCATCGGCCAGCGCCTCCGTCAGCGGCTCCACGCGGTCGAACGGCGTTTCGGCGATGCGGTTCTCGCGCCCGGGAAGCTGCACCGGGCACACCTCCACGTCCGCGGGGAGCACGTCGGCCCAGCCGCGAAAGGCGCTGGCGCCGCCGCCCGCGTGGGGCAGAAGGAACAGACGCAGCCGCGCCCGCGGCAGGGGCCGCGGGCGCGTGATCCAGCGATCGGGAGTGGAGCGGGTGTTCACGGCGTCGTCTCGCGTGGGGGCGGTCGCTTTCGAGCCGCCAAGGTAGCGAAGGTCCGCGCGCCGGGGCAACCGCGGACGGCGGCTACACCCGGTGTCCCTGCCCAGCCTCGTGCCCCGAGCCAAAGTAGCCCGTCTCCATGGCGAGCGCGTCCGCGCCCGGCGCCGCGGCCCATGCGGCCAGGGCCAGCGCGGCCAACAGGGCTGCTGCCATCCGTCTCATCCTCATGGCGTCTCCAATCCGTCTCGGGGGGGAACCTGCTGCCGCGGCGCCGGGCGGCGTCCGCGATCCTCGTGACCGTCTACCGGCCCGCCACGCCGCTGCCGCCGTGCGCGGGCCTTGCTCCGGGCGGCGCCGTCCGCGACAATTGCGGCCCGCCGACGCACACACCATCCACCTTTCGCCGGACCGGGCCCATGCCGCGCAACTGGCTGATGAAGAGCGAGCCGCAGGTGTACAGCATCCACGACCTGCAGCGCGACGGCCGCACCTCGTGGGAGGGCGTGCGTAACTACCAGGCCCGCAACTTCCTGCGCGACGACGCGCAGGTGGGCGACGCCGTCCTGTACTACCACAGCAACGCCGATCCGCCGGGGGTGGCGGGGCTCGCGCGCATTGCCCGCGCCGGCTACCCCGACCGTACGGCGCTGGAGATCGACGGCGAGTACTACGATCCCAAGGCCACGGAAGCGGATGCCCGCTGGGTTTCCGTGGACGTGGAGTTCGTGGAGGCCTTTCCCCATTTCGTCTCGCTGGACGAGCTGCGCCGCACGCCCGGGCTGGAGAAGATGCTCGTGATCAACAAGAGCCGCCTGTCCGTGCAGCCCGTGACGGACGAGGAGTTCGCCCTCGTCGTGCGCCTGGGCCGCGAGGGATGACGACGTGCCCGTGAAGTGAAACGTTTCAGCGCGGAAAGTTTGAACGCGCGGGAGGGGAGGAGTGCGGGAGTGCGGGAGTGCGGGAGTGCGTTAGTGCGTTAGTGCGTTAGTGCGTTAGTGCGTTACTGCGTTAGTGCGTTAGTGCGGGAGTGCGTTAGTGCGTTAGTGCGGGAGTGGCCCCGTCGGAGGCGCGGAGAGTGGTGCGCGGGCGGAGCGCCCCCCTCCCCGACCCTCCCCCACAAACTGCGTGGGGGAGGGAGATGGAGCGGGATGGTACGGTCGCGGCGCGGGCGGGGCCCGCCCCCGGCCTCGCTTAGGCTCGTCCACCCCCTCCCGCAAACTGCGCGGGAGGGGGTGTATACTTCTACGGGTTGTCTGCCGCCTCGGCAGGATGCCGTCGCGCGCAGGCTCTCCCGCGCAGTCCGCGCAGGCGGACTTCGTGTCGTCGTTGCGGCGAATTCATTCGCTCGGACGGATCCGGGCCTCCCGCTATCCGCTTCCCCGCTCTCCGATTCACTCCCGCACTAACGCACTCCCGCACTAACGCACTCCCGCACTCCCGCACTCACGCACTTCCGTCCTCCGTTCACGCGGCGCGGCGCTGCTCGGGCTGGAAGGCGGTGCCGGTGGCGGTCTCGATGGCGTCGACGACGGCGCGCGCGATGCGGGGCTGCTCCTTGATGGCCGGCCAGTTCTCGCGCACGAACTCCTTGAGGTTGCGTACCCGGCGCTGAATGCGGATCTCGGCCGCGTCGTCCACGCGCGGGCCCACCGTGCGCACGAAGTCGAGCATGGCCTCGTGCTCGGGGTTGGGCAGCAGCACGGGCCCCGCCGCCACGGGCTCCACCACGGGCGCGGAGTCGGCGCCGGCGGGGAGCACCTCGTGCGGCAGGCGCGGCGGGTCCCAGCGGAACGAGCTGCCCTCGCGCGTCTTGCCGCGGAAGCGGCCATTGTCGTGCACGTTGGCGAAGGTCTCGTCCAGGGCGTACAGGTAGCGCCCGATGCCCCACTGCACGGCCGCGCGCTTCATGGCGCCGGAGAGCCCGCCCTTGACCCCCTCCACGTCGGTGTTCTCGGCGCCGTCCCACTTGGTGACCCACTCGCCGCCCACCCGGATGCTCAGCCCGCACATCACGCCACCGTCGGGCCCCGGGCGAAACTCGTTGCGCCAGTTCTCGGGGCCCGCGATCTCGTCCAGCCGCACCTGGATGGCGCGGTTGGTGACGTACGGCACGCAGATGGCCCACACGCGGCCGTGCTTTTCGCCGGCCTGCTGGATGCGCCACTCGATGGCGTCGGCCTCGAAGAAGTCCTGCAGCGCCTTGAAGTTGATCTCCGACATGGCTCCCCTCCCGGTGCCGAGCGCCCCGCCGGGGCCTCGAATGGTGCTTCGGATTTTCTTCGGTATAGTTTCGGCTTTTTCACGTAGGTTGTCAAGTGGGTTGAACTTAGACAGCGTGCATAGGTTGCGGGTGTGGACGGGCGGGCAGTGCGGGAGTGCGAAAGTGCGAAAGTGCGAAAGTGCGAAAGTGCGAAAGTGCGGGAGTGCGGGAGTGCGGATCGAGGCAGGGCCGAGTCTGTGGCGCGGTGCGGAGGGTGGCCCTCCCCCGGCCTCGCTTAGGCTCGTCCACCCCCTCCCGCAAACTGCGCGGGATGGGGTATACACCCCAGCCCGTGCCGGATGGTGGGCATCGGGGAAGAGGAAGTTCTCCCCCTCTCCACGAGGAACGAGGGGGGAGGGGGCCGGGGGGAGGGGGCCCTCGCCCGTGACGGGTCCCCGCCACCGGGACGGAAGCCATCTCACCTCCCCCAGGGGTTTTGGGGGAGGTCGCGAGGAACGAGCGGGTGGGCGCGCCGGTGTGCGCACGAACTCCGCTTCCCTGCCCGGCCGCCGTTCTCCCCCTCTCCCGGCGCAGTTTGCCGGGGGAGGAGCCGGGAGGTGGGGGACGCAGTTTGAAGGGAGAAGGCCGGGAGCCGGCGCCGCGCGTATCCCCCTGCTGGCGCCCGGCTTGCAATCTCCCTCGCCCGTCATTGCGGCGACGACCACCGCGCAGCGAGCGAGGAAAAACGTGAGCGACAACCTGGATCCGGGGCGGGACGAGACCCTGCGCGAGGTAGAGGCCGAGGCGCAGCGGGCGGCGCACGACGCGCAGGAGTTCCGCGACGAGAACGAGCGGGCGCGGCGCGGCGAGCAGGAAACCGGCTACGCGTTCCGCCTTCCGCCCGACATGGCGCATGCCGACCGCGTGCGCGCCGGCGACGACGTGGACCTGGCCGGGCGCCAGGAATCCGTGGCCGAGACCCAGCAGCGCGCCGCCGAGGCCCTGCGCCGCAACGCCGAGATCCTGCAGGGCACCTCGCGCGAGCTGGACCGCGCCAGCGAAGCCGTCCGCGACAACCGCGACGACATCCAGGACATCCAGCAGAACACCGAGGAGCTTCGCGCCCAGGTGAGCCAGGCGCGCGAGCAGGTGCAGAACACCGACGTCCCCCGCGTGGACGACGGTGGCGAGCTGGGCGGCAACGGCCGCGACGACGACCACGAACGAGGCAACGGCTGACCCCACGTCGAGAGAGGATAGGCCGTTCTCCCTCCCCCACGCAGTTTGTGGGGGAGGGTCGGGGAGGGGGGCGCCCGCCCGGGGCACGGGCTCCGCCTCCCTGCATCGGTCACCCGGGAACGCGTCGTGCAAAGCCGCGTGGGTACGCGGCAGGGGGAAACATTCAGCGGGAGAAGCAGATGGCCCAGGACAACCATCGCCAGGGTTCCGAGGACAACCGCGAGAACCTGGAGCACATGCGCAACGTGCAGGAGAACACCGACGCCCTGGCCGACCAGGCGCGCCGCGTGGAAGCCAGCGCGCCGGAGGGCACCGACCGTCCCGTGGAGGGGCTGCACGTCCCCGGGATGGGCGGCGAGGACACCCGCCAGGCGCGGGAGAACCTTCGCAACGTGGAGCAGAACCGCGACGCGCTGGAGGCCCAGTCGCGCCGGGTGGACGCCACCACGCCCGATGACATCAACCGCACCGGCCCGCAGGACGGCTGACGCGGCCGGGACGATGGAGGCGTGAACGCGGGGCGGATTCCGGGCGACCGGGATCCGCCCCGCGTGCGTCTGGCGTTCCCCTTGCACAGGGCGGGACGAACGCCGCGGGAGAACCCGTACGCGGCATCCGATCCGGGCCACAGGGAGACGCGACATGCGTTGGCAAGGCAGACAGGGCAGCGGCAACATCGTCGACAGCCGCGGCCGGGGGGGCGGCGGCATGGCGGCCGGGGGCGGCATCGGCGCCGTCGTCATCGGCCTCATCTACTTCTTCATGACCGGCGACCCCTCGGGGCTGCAGCAGGCGCCGCAGCCCCAGCCTCGCGCCGGCGCCGAGGCCGGGCAGCCCCTGGCCAACGACTCGCTCGCCGCGTTCGTGGGCGTGGTGCTGCGCGACACGGAGCTCACCTGGGGCGAGATCTTTCGCCAGCAGGGCGAGACGTACCAGGAGCCCAAGCTGGAGCTGTTCAGCGGGCGCGTGAACACGGCGTGCGGCCAGGCCAGCGCCGCCGTGGGCCCGTTCTACTGCCCCGGCAACCAGCAGGTGTACATCGACCTGTCGTTCTACGAGCAGATGCGGGAGCAGCTGGGCGCGCCGGGCGACTTTGCCCAGGCGTACGTCATCGCCCACGAGGTGGGCCACCACGTGCAGACCATCACGGGCATCTCGCAGCAGGTGAACTCCGCCAGCCAGCGCGCCGGCGAGGCGGAGCGCAACCAGCTCTCCGTCATGCAGGAGCTCCAGGCGGACTGCTACGCGGGCGTCTGGGGCTACCACGGGCAAAAGCGCAACCAGTGGCTGGATCCGGGAGACATCGAGGAGGCCCTGACCGCCGCCAGCGCCATCGGCGACGACGCGCTGCAAAAGCAGCAGCAGGGGTACGTGGTCCCCGAGTCGTTCACGCACGGCAGCAGCGCGCAGCGGCAGCGCTGGTTCCGCGTGGGCTTCGAGAGCGGCGACCCGGAGCGCTGCGACACGTTCAACGCGGCGACCCTGTAGCGGCGCGGACCGGGCAGAATCGAATGCGGGGCGGCCTCCAGCGGGGCCGCCCCGTTTCGTATCGTGGAACATCGCCGCGCGTTTGGGGATTGGTGTGGGTGACGCGCTCCGCGGTGGCACGTCACTTCCTCCGCAGGTGTGCCGGAGCCCGGCGCCTCGAACCATGGAACGGAGAGCAGCGCGTGGCCGTGAGCAAGCGAAAGCAGCCGGAGCCGGACGATGGACATCTCGCCGCGCGCCCCGGCCCGCGCGCGGCCACGGCGGCGCCCGGCCTGCACCGGCTGGGGCTGGATCCCGGCCGGGACGGGCTGCTGTACGTTCCCGCCGGCCTTCCCGCGGACGGGCCGGCGCCCCTCGCGCTGATGCTGCACGGCGCGGGGGGCACGGGCCAGGGCGTGCTGGGGATCGCGCAGGCGCTGGCGGACGAGCTAGGGATGGTGGTGCTGGCGCCGGACTCCCGCGGCCGCACCTGGGACATCATCCTGGGCGAGTACGGCCCGGACGTGGCGTTCCTGGACCGGGCGCTGGAGGCCGCGTTCGCCCTGTGCGCGGTGGACGTGGGGCGGATGGCGGTCGGCGGGTTCTCGGACGGCGCGTCGTACGCGCTGTCGCTGGGCGTGGCCAACGGCGACCTGTTCACGCACGTGCTGGCGTTCTCGCCGGGGTTCATGGCCCCGCCGGCCCAGCGGGGCGCGCCGCGCGTGTACGTGTCGCACGGAACGGGGGATACGGTGCTCCCCATCGAGCGCTGCAGCCGCCGCCTGGTCCCCCGCCTGCAGAACGCCGGATACGCGCTCCTCTACCGCGAGTTCGAGGGCCCCCACACCGTCCCCGCCGCCATCGCCCGCGAAGCGTTCACCTGGTTCGCGGATGGCGTCCAGCCGGTGTAGGGCGGGATTCGAAACGGAGAACCGGGCGGAATCCAGCGGGAAGGCACGGGTCCGTCCTGAGCGGCTAAAGCCGCCGCAACGACTGCGGAAAGCCCCACGATACTGCTGTGGGGCTTCAACTGCGGAAGGGCAGACGCCGGAGAACGTCGAGACGATCGCAAGGAGCAGAGCTCCGTCCTGAGCGGCTAGTCTATAGTCTAAAGCCGCCGCTGGGAAAGCGGTAAGCCCCGTCTCGGCGA
>DATING010000837.1:0-1968 GCA_035474555.1 Longimicrobium sp.
AGGGAGAACGGCAACAACACCGGTCCGCCGGGCTCGCGCAGACCCTCACCCCCCGGCCCCCTCTCCCGTACTGCGGCCGATCGTGCGCGATCAAGTCCTGCGCGAGTACGGGAGAGGGGGAGAACCCCAGCTCGTCCGCAGACACTGTCATTCCGAGTCACCGGCGCTACACGCACCCTGCAGGATGAAAGGCCGCTCGCCCGGAGCACGAATCTGTTCAACCTCCCCCAGGGGTTTTTGGGGGGAGGTGCGAGCCTAAGCGAGCGGAGGGGGCGTCGCGCGGGGGCGGCCAGGTCGGCGGAACCATCCCAACCTATCCATTCCGAGGGAGCGCGGGACGGTACTTGCCCGTTCTCCCTCCTCCGTGCGCGACCGAGGAATCTGCTCCGCGCGTGCTCGTGGCCCGCGGCGCGCCGGGACTCCGCCCTCCCGGATTCCGGCGCGTCCCGGAATCAGGCCAGCGTCGGGAGCAGCTCGGCCAGGCGGTCGTAGCTCTGGCCCACGCCATCGGCCATCCCCGTCTGGAGCACCATGTCGCGGATCTCCTGGCTGGGAAAGCGCATCCGCTGCATCAGCGTGGTCCGCCCGTCTTCCTCCGTCAGGATCAGCGTGTTGTGCGAGCAGTCGCTGCCCATCTCCCAGCATTCCGTCTGCACCAGCCGCTCGGGCGCGGCGACCTCCAGCACCTTGCCACCCGTCTTCATCTCCCCCTCCTCGCCCCGCCACACGTAGCGCCAGTCGCCGCCCGGGCGCAGGTCGATCTCGCAGACGGGCATGGTCCACCCGGCCGGGCCCAGCAGCCAGCGCGACACGTGCTCGGGATTGGTGTTCGCCTCCCACACCAGCTGGCGCGGCGCATCGAACACGCGCGTCATCTCGATCTCCGTATCCGAGGGGAGCGTGACGGTGATCGAGGGATTCGTGGTCGTGGTCATGGTGGTTCTCCGTCCGGTTGATGGATGCCGGCGCCGGCCGTCGTGGTCAGCGCGCGTGGAGCTTTGCCCCCGCCCAGGCGCAGGGGAACGAGATGGCGATGATGGCCAGGCTGTACCACGCCGGCCCGTATGCCCACATGGCCGCGGCGCCCGCGACCGACAGCAGCGTCCCGATGGAAGCGAGCACCAGCGCGTGCTTGAGCGGCGCGCTCGGGGCCAGCCGCGCCGTCAGCCAGCTCCCCGCGATCCCGAAGACGATGCGGTACGCCGTCGCCAGGGCGAAGAGGCCGTCCGCCATCCGCTCCGGGAAGGGCGGGTAGATGCCGGTGGCGTGCAGCACCGCGTCCGCGGCCGTGGACAGGACGACGATGGCGATCAATCCCGCCAGCACGGCGCCGATGCTGCGCGCCGTCCGGCGCGGGGTGCGGACTTCCGTGTGGCCGTTCAGCGTGCCGGTGATGCTGGTCATGGTCGTGTCTCCGCGTGCAATTTCCGGGATCGAGGCGCCGCGTGGCGCAGGGTCACCCCGTAGTCGGAGCCGCCGGCGGATTCTCGACATGGCCGCCCCGCCCGCGCGGACTGCCGTCCCGCCGCGGACTACATCGACCGCAGGTGCACGGCCAGCCGCTCCATGGTCTGCTTGCCCAGCTCGACGGCGCCGAATGCGATCACGCCCTCGCGTTGCGCGGCGGTGTTGAAGAGGATCCGCTGCGTCATGCGGGTGCGGCCGTCCACCTCTTCGAAGCGCACCGTCACGTGGAACGCGCCCGGATCGTCGTCCACGTCCTCGCCGTGCAGGTACACGAGCCGCTCCGGCCGCACGATCTCCTGGTAGACGATGCGGTTGCCGTAGTCCGTCCCGTCCGGCCCGTGCATGATGAAGCGCCAGGTGCCGCCGGGCCGGATGTCCGCCTCGTGGATGGTGAGCGAAAACCCGTTGGGACCATACCACTGGTCCAGGTGCGCCGGATCGGTCCAGGCCTGAAAGACGAGGTCGCGCGGCGCATCGAACTCACGCGACATCACGAGCTCG
>DATING010000838.1:0-3601 GCA_035474555.1 Longimicrobium sp.
GGGGGGCAGAGCGAATGAATTCGCCGCAACGACTACACGATGTCCGCCTGCGCGGACGGTCCGTCACGGGGGAGTGCCACGCCGCCGGCGGCTGAACGTGCACGGGCTGGGTTCTCCCCCTCCCCCGCGGAGCGGGGGAGGGGGGGGCGGGGGGTGGGGGCTCTCTGCCCGTGCAGGAGCTCTGCGGCGTGCACGAAGGTCTCCCTTCCCCCATGGGGTTTATGGGGGAAGGGCCGGGGATGGGGGGCGCTCCGCCTTCGCGTGATCCATCCATTCCTCAACGAAGTCCAACTTTCCTGATCGATTGAGAGCAGATGAGCACGGCATTGAAGATCGAGAGCGACAAGGTCCCCGTCCCGGCGCTGGGGCGCGGCCCGCGCACGGTGCGGGTGGCGCTGGCCGGGTGCGGCACCGTGGGCGGCGAGCTGGTGCGCATGCTCCACCACGGCGCCGCCGAGACGCGTGCCCGCCACGGCCTGCGCTTTCGGCTCATGCGCGTGCTCGTGGCCCACGGCGGCCGCCCGCGCCCGGACGAGCTGGACCGCGCGCTCCTCACCACGGACCTGGACGCCTTTCTCGCGACGGACGCGGACGTGGTGGTGGAGGCCATCGGCGGCATCGAGCCGGCGCTGACCATCGCCCGCGCGGCCCTCACGCGGGGCAAGCGGCTGGTGACGGCCAACAAGGCCCTCGTCGCGGCGCACGGGCCGGAGCTGGCCGCGCTCGCCCGGCGGCACGGCGGACGGCTGGACTTCGAGAGCGCCGTGGCGGGCGGCATCCCCGTCGTGCGGACGCTGCGCGAGTCGCTGTCGCTCACCGGGATCTCGGCCGTGCGCGGCATCCTGAACGGGACGACGAACTACATCCTGAGCCGGCTGGAGGATGGATGGTCCTTTGCCGACGCGCTGGCGGACGCGCAGGCACGCGGCTTCGCGGAGGCGGACCCCTCGCGCGACCTGAACGGCGAGGACGCGTCGGACAAGCTGCGCATCCTGGCGTGGCTTGCGTTCGGCACGGAGCCGGCGCGGCTGGAGGTGCGCCGCCGCGGCCTGCGCGACGGCGCGGACCGGCTGGCCCGCGGCGCCCGCGCGCTGGGCGGCGCCGCGCGGCTGGTGGCGGAGGCCGTGCGCGTGCCCGAGGGCGTGGTCGCCAGCGTGGAGCCCGTGCTCGTCGCCGCCGGTGGCGACCTGGGCCGCACCCGCGACGAGGAGAACCTGGTGATCGTAGAAAGCGCGTGGAACGGGCGCGTCCGCCTGGCCGGCCCCGGCGCGGGCGGCGGCCCCACGGCGTCGTCGCTGCTGGGCGACATGGTGCACGCGGCCCGCCGCCACCGCGCGCCGGCCCACGCCGCCGCGCCCGCCGTCACTGACCGTCGCCCGCACGCCTGGGCCATCGCCGTGGACCGCGGCGGGTCGGCGGAAGAGGCGCTGCGGGCGACGCTGGACCGCGTGGAGGTGGAGGTGGACCGCATTGCCCGCGGCGAGGGGGTGAGCGTGATGCGCACGGTGCCCACGCCCTGGGCCCGCATCGGCCTGGCGATCCGCGCGCTGGAGGTGCAGGGCCTGTCCCCCGCCGTGCTGCGCGTGGATCCGGGTGCGTGACGGAAGGCCAGTCTCACGCGGAGACGCGGAGGACGCAGAGAACTGCGGAACAGCAACCCATTGTGATACCGTTTCCCACGGTTCCGTGTGCACTCGACCATCGTCTTTCACGCAGAGCCGCGGAGGAGAAGAGAGAGCCGCAGAGAACGGATTCGCCTCTGCGTCTCTCTTTTTCCCTCTGCGGCTCTGCGTGAAATGCGGTTCCTGTGTGCACAAGGGATTCTCAGCTTTGGTATGAGATTGCCGTTGTCGTTCTCCATGTAATTTGTTCTGAGTTGGATCAATGTTGCCGTACGCGGGCGGATCACGTACACTGAGCGCGGTTCAGCGTGGAGCGTGCGGATTTGCGGTACCTTGTGCGGTTGGCTAACTTGTTTGCATGACACCCGGCCCGGCCCGCCCCTTGCGGCGCCGCGGCCGGGCTCGCGCACAAACGGGGCGGAGCAGCCTTCGCGCGCTCCGCCCCGCGCGCGCAACAACGGATGATTCACGGCGGGGGTTCCGACCCCCGCGGAGAAGGAATATGAGCATCCAGGCGCCCGACGCCCCGCAGCGCGGCTACGCGCCCGCGGGCAAGGACAACGGGATCGTCAAGAGCAAGGGCACCGTCAACGTGCCCCGCCCGGACGGCACCGAGCCCGTATCGCACCGCGCACGCAAGCCCGAGTGGCTCAAGGTGCGCGCGCCCGGCAGCCCCAACTACCTGCGTCTCAAGGAGCTGATGCGGTCGCAGGGGCTGCACACGGTGTGCGAGGAAGCCCACTGCCCCAACATCGGCGAGTGCTGGGAAAGCGGCACGGCCACGTTCATGATCCTTGGCGACGTGTGTACCCGCGCGTGCAAGTACTGCGCGGTCGCCCACGGCCTGCCCACGGAGCTGGACTGGGACGAGCCGCGCCGCGTGGCCGACAGCGTGGTGACCATGGGGCTGGAGCACGCCGTGATCACCTCGGTGAACCGCGACGAGCTCAAGGACGGCGGCGCCGGCATCTACGCCGAAGTCATCCGCCAGATCCACGAGCGCGTGCCCGGCTGCACCGTGGAGGTGCTGATCCCCGACTTCAAGGGCAACGAGGCCGCCCTGCAGACGGTGGTCGAGGCCCGGCCGGCGATCCTGGCGCACAACATCGACACGGTGGAGCGGCTGTCCAGGCTGGTGCGGCCCGGTGCGCGCTACTGGCGCAGCATCTCGTTCCTGGGCGCCGTAAAGCGGGTGAACCCCGCGCAGCTCACCAAGAGCGCCATCATCCTGGGGATGGGGGAGACGGAGGAGGAGATCTACCGGTCCATGAAGGACCTGCGCGACGCCTCCGTCGACATCCTCACGCTGGGCCAGTACCTGCGTCCCTCGGAGCACCACGTGCCCCTGGACCGCTGGGTGCACCCGGACGAGTTCCGCCGCTGGAAGGAGATCGGCGAGCGCGAGCTGGGCTTTGGCCACGTGGAGAGCGGGCCGCTGGTGCGCTCGTCGTACCACGCCAAGGAGCAGGCGCGCACCATCGACGCCGGCGGCCCCGGCAGCATCACCGAGATCGTGGACGCCGACGTGGACGGCGAGGTGGCCATCGACATCTCGGAGGCCACCATCCGCGCCGCCATGGTCACGCCGCCCGCGCCCAGGCTGGTGCAGCTGGGCAGTCTGTAGGGATCGGCCATGGCGACCCATCCACGCACCGCGACGATTACGCTTGATGACTATCTCGCCGCTGAAGAGGTAGCTGAGTTCCGCAGCGAGTTCATCGATGGCGAGATCGTGGCGATGGTCGGGGGATCGTTCCGGCATAACCGGATCATCCACAACCTGCATCTGGCGCTCGGAAACCAGCTTCGCGGCGGGCCTTGCGGAATGATGTCGCAGGCCATGAAGGTCCGGGCGAGTGAATCTGAAGACGTCTACTACCCAGACGTTGTCGTTTATTGCGGAGAACCGCGGATCGAGCAGCGCAAGGGAGAGATCCTTCTGAATCCCACGCTGCTGGTCGAAGTGCTGTCGCCTTCGT
>DATING010000839.1:0-2298 GCA_035474555.1 Longimicrobium sp.
GTTCGTGGATGGAGGACTCGCCCTGGAAGCCGGAGTTGATGCGGGTATTCGGCGGGAGCCCAGCGTCTCGTTCGTCCGCCAAAATGCCGGAGCGAAGATGAGCCCGGCGCCGCGCTAGGCGGGCGCCCCCGGGTGGAGGTACGCGGCCTTGCGGGTGGGATGGACGGCGCCGGGGCGGATGCGCCGCGTAAACGTGCCGTCGCCCACGTCGTCCCAAACGCCGACGTCGTACACGAACTGCTCGCCGACGCGCAGAAGCACCCCGTCCAGCCGCAGCTCGCGCCGGGCCACGTAGACCGGGCCCCAGGGGCAACGGTACCAGGGCCCCACGCGCCGGCCGGTGGAAGGGTTGGTGGCGTAGGCCACGTCTCCCCGCGCCAGCGCGGCCTCGATCTCGGCGTGGATGGCCAGCGTCGCGGCGGGATCGGGGTCCTGCCTCCAGAACCGGTCGATGGACACGCGCGCCTCCCCGTTGGTCCGGAGCCAGTTGCGCGCCGCAGGGGCCGTGAGGACCAGCTTGTCGAATCCCGGGTCGGAAGGCAGCAGGGGCCGGTCTCCTTCCGGCGGATTCCCCGCGGGAGGGGCGACGGGTGCCGCGGACAGCCCACCGCGGGCCAGAGCGGGGTCCGCAATCAGCTGGCCCAGCTCGTAGAACCGCTCGAGGGCCTCGCGCATGTACGGCTCCACGCGGCCGCGCACGTCGGGCGAGGGCGCGGCACCGTGCAGCTCCGCGGCGTAGCGGGCCTTGCTTTGGGCGGACGCGTACAGCTGGCGGATGCGATGGATCTGCTTCTGCCGTTCAGCCTGCTCCGGACCCGCGGGCGCCGTGTCGGGGAGAACGCGCATCGCCGCCGCGGCGTGCTCGCCCACGGCGCCCATCGCCTTGAGCAGCCCGCGCAGGTGCGACGGCGGGGACGGGTCGACCTCGCTCCACGGCGGCAGGCGCGCGGGCACCTCCACGTCCAGCCGGTAGTCGGGATTGGCCTGCGCCTGGTGCGCGCGGTCCATCCACCCCTCCACCTGTCCGAAGAAGGACATCAGCTGGTCCGCCGTCACGCGCGGCACGTAGCCGGCCGTGTCGGCATCGTCCGTGTAGTCGGCGTTCAGGATGTCGTTGCCCACCGTCTGCAGCACGAAGGCGTTCCACGCGCACAGGAGCTCGGCGCGCGTGGCGGGCGGAATGGTCCACGGGTCCAGCCCGTCGGCGATGCACGCCTCCCGCCGGGCCTCCGCGCGGTCCATCAGCTCCAACACGGGGAGGCTGGCGCGCCGGTATGCCTCCAGCGTCGACCCCGGCACCTCGCCCTGGAACCGGGCGACCATCCGGCCCCACACGGACGGATTCTCAGCCATCTTTCCCTCGATCAAAAGCTCAGCGATCGCCGCGCGGGGCGACGTACCGGGCGCCGAACTGCGGTCCCTCGTACAGCGGGCGTATGCGCTCGAACGTTCCCACGAGCAGCTGCCGCGTGAAGGAGCTTGATTCCTCTCCCTTTACGTCCAGGATGAACTGCTCGCCTTTCCGGATCCTCCGCGAATCCAGGGTCACGGCCTTACGGGCGACGTAGACGGGTCCCCACGGGCACCGGTAAAAATGCCCGATGCCCCCGCCTTCGTCCTCCGCGTACCCCACCGCCCCGCGATCCAGCGCGTCCGAGATTGCGCGCTGCAGGTTCAGCGTGCGCCGGGGATCGGGATCGGCGGCCCACAGCTGCTTGAGTGCGGACAGGGCACGGGAGTCGGCGCCCAGCTGCTGCCGTGCCGCGGGATGCGTAAGGCACCACACGTTGATTCCGCGCAGGCGGGGAAGGCCGCACCGGGCCTGCGGGCGAGAAGCCGCAGCTTGGGGCGGCGGGCGAGTAGGCGCAGCCTGGGGCGGCGGGCGAGTTTCTCCTCGCTCGAAAGCTGAAAGGTCCCAGCGGGGGGCGACGTACCGGGCGCCAAACTGCGGTCCATTGTGCAGCGGGCGCATGCGCTCGAACGTCCCCACGAGCAGGTGCCGCGTAAAGGAGCCTGGTTCCTCCCCCTTCACGTCCAGGATGAACTGCTCGCCCATGCGGATTCTCTGCGAATTGAGGGTCACGGCCTCGCGGGCGACGTAGACGGGTCCCCACGGGCACCGGTAGAAATGCCCGATGCCCCCGCGCTCGTCCTCCGCGTACCCAACCGCCCCGCGATCCAGCGCCTCCAGAATCTTGTCGTGCAGGTCCAGCGTGCGTTCGGGATCGGGATCGCCGGCCCACAGCTGTTTGAGCGCGAACAGGGCACGGGCGTCGGCGCCCAGCTCCTGCCGTGCCG
>DATING010000840.1:0-1582 GCA_035474555.1 Longimicrobium sp.
CCTCTCCGCGCGCAGTTTGCGCGGGGAGGGGGCCGGGGGGAGGGGCCCTCCGCGGGAGGACGATGTTCGCCTGCCGCGCCCTGAAAGGACGGATCCGCCCCGAAAACATGAGCCGCCACCGCGTGAACACATTTGCGGCCGGTTGACATGACGGTTATAATATTACGATCGTCATCCAACGTAGCCCAACCGGGGGAGGAAGCAGATGGGGGAGGCATACATCATCGACGCGGTGCGCACGCCCCGCGGGCGGGGCAAGAAGGGGAAGGGCGCGCTCACGGAGATCCATCCGCAGGAGCTGCTGGCCCAGACGCTGAACGAGCTGGCCCGGCGCACGGGCATCGACACGGCGGACGTGGACGACGTGGTGGTGGGCGCCGTATCCCAGGTGGGCGAGCAGGGCGCGAACATCGCCCGCAACGCCGTGCTGGCTGCGGACTGGCCCGTGCACGTATCCGGCGTATCGCTCAACCGCTTCTGCGGCTCGGGGCTGCAGGCGGTGAACTTCGCGGCCATGGGCGTGATGAGCGGCACGCAGGGGCTCGTGGTGGGCGGCGGCGTGGAGAGCATGTCGCGGGTGTCCATGGGCAGCGACGGCAGCGAGAACGATGGCATCAACCCGCACCTGCGGCGCAAGCACTTCCAGGTGCCGCAGGGGATCAGCGCGGACCTGATCGCCACGCTGGAGGGCTTCTCGCGCGAGGAGCTGGACGCGTTCGCCCTTCGGTCGCAGCGGCTGGCGGCGCAGGCGCAGGCCGAGTGCCGGTTCAGCCGCGCGCTCTTTGCCGTGCGCGACCCGGAGACGGGCGAGGTGGCGCTCGAACGGGACGAGTTCCTGCGCCCGGACACGACGGCGGAGGGCCTGGCCGGGCTCCCCGCCGCGTTCGAGAAGGTGGGCGCGACGGCGGCGGGACCGGACGGCGAAACGCTGGACGTGGTCGCCCTGGCGCGGTGGCCGCAGGCGCAGCGCGTGAACCACGTGCACACGGCCGGCAACTCCAGCGGCATCGTGGACGGCGCCGCGGCGGTGCTGCTGGCCACGGGGGAGTACGCGCGGGCGCACGGCCTCACGCCCCGCGCCCGCATCCGCGCCATGGCCACGCTGGCCGAGGACCCGGTGATCATGCTCACCGCCCCGGCCGAGACGGCGCGCAAGGCGCTGCGGCAGGCGGGGATGCAGGTGGGAGACATCGACCTGTGGGAGATCAACGAGGCGTTCGCCGCCGTGCCGCTGCAGGTGATCCGCCGGCTGGAGCTGGACCCCGAGCGGGTGAACGTGAACGGCGGCGCCATCGCCCTGGGCCATCCGCTGGGCGCCACGGGGGCGATCCTGCTGGGCACCGCGCTGGACGAGCTGGAGCGCCGCGGCCTGGCCACCGCCCTGGTCACGCTGTGCATCGCGGGCGGGCAGGGCGTGGCGACGGTCATCGAACGCGTCTGAACCGGGAGGATGAGGATGGCGGTGAGCGACGAGGCGGCGGTCCGCACGCGGACCATCACGTGGCAGGACCCCATCCCGGGCGCGCAGGCCGGCGCCCCGATGGCCGGGCTGGACTACCTGCGGGCGATGGAGCGCGGGGAG
>DATING010000841.1:0-2766 GCA_035474555.1 Longimicrobium sp.
CTCCGCTTCGGTCCCGCCGCCGCGGACGCGTCCAGGGGAAGGATGGGGATCTCGCGGCCGTACAGTGCCGCCAGCAGCACCTCCAGCCGGCGCCGGACGTCCTCCAGCCGCACGACGGGCGGCCCGGGCGCGCTGCCCCGGCGAAAGGCGCCCGCCAGCCGGGCGCGGAGGGATGCGAGGAAGGCCATCCGCCCCCCTAGATCGTCGCCGCGATCAGGTCGCCGATGGCGGCGAGCAGGTCGGGATCGTCCGTGAGCGGGTTCACCACGGCCACCCGGCAAGCCTCCGCCGCGGGAATGCCGCCCGCCATCAATCGCGCCGCGCTCACCAGCAGCCGGGTGCTGGGCGACTCCGCCAGCCCCTGGTCGCGCAGGCGGCGCACGCGCGTGGCCAGCCGGACGAGACGGAGCGCGTCCGCCCGCGCCACCCCGCCCTCGTGGACGACGATGGCGGCCTCCGTCTCCTCCGGCGGGTAGTCGAACTCCAGGGCCACGAACCGCTGGCGGGTGCTGGGCTTGAGGTCCTTGAGCGCGTGCTGGTAGCCCGGGTTGTACGAGACCACGAGCTGAAAGCCGGGCGCCGCCTCGATGAGCTCGCCCGTCTTTTCCACCGGCAGCAGGCGCCGGTCGTCCGTGAGGGGGTGGATGACGACGACGGTGTCCTGCCGCGCCTCCACCACCTCGTCCAGGTAGCAGATGGCGCCCAGCCGCGCCGCCACGGCCAGCGGCCCGTCCATCCACACCGTCTCGCCGCCGCGGATCAGGTAGCGCCCCGTGAGGTCGCTGGCGGACAGGTCGTCATGGCAGGCGATGGTGACGAGCGGCCGCCGCAGCCGCCACGCCACATGCTCCACGAAGCGCGTCTTGCCGCACCCCGTGGGCCCCTTGAGCATCACGGGCAGCCCGCGGGCGTGGCAGCGCTCAAAGATCTGCACCTCCTGCCCCGCCGGCACGTAATACGGCTCGTCGCCGGGCCAGCGCACGCCGCTCTCGTGGGATGCGGCCGCGCCGGGGGACGCGAGGGAGCGGAGGGGCGGTTCGGCGGTGCTGGACATGGCGGGCGCGGGGCCGGGAGGTGGATGAGAAACGTGCCTTGCCTGCTGTCTCCAGGCTAGCGAGTTCCCGTCCGTTCTCGCCAGCGGTTCCGATCAAGATTTACGAAATCCTGACAGGTGAGACCGGCACCGGGAGCAGGATGAAAGAGCACAGAGCAACCCGCTTGCGCTCTCCTTTCCGGACGATTACCCTTGATTCAAGGGCCGGCAGCGGCACGCCGGCAGTGGCCACACCACCAGCGGGGAGGCTGCGATGAACGTCCGGACGAGGAAGCTCGGGGAACGGGTGCTGTCGGCGATCGTATCCGGCGCGCTGGGCTTCGGGGTGATGACGGCGGCGGCCGAGGTGCGCGAAGCCCGCGCGCAGGACCCGGCCTGCAACACGGGCCAGTGCAACGGCGCCTGTCGCGCCAGCGGAGCACAGTACGGGTTCTGCGACAGCGTCGGCTGCGTCTGCATCCTGTAGCGCAGCGCAAGCACGGAAAAGCCCGACCGTCCCCGCAAGGGACGGCCGGGCTTTCGTTTTGATCCTCCACCGCTTGTTCTCCTGAGGGAGGCGCCGCGCGATCCCTCCCCCCGTCGATTCTCCGGCGCCGACCGAAGGATCTACCCTCCCGCGGTGGATGGCCGCCTCCATGTCGCGTCCTGTCCCGCGGCCGATTTCGCCGTTGTCCTCAACCCCGTCAGCAAGACGAGAACGGGATGGATCCCGCGCCGGATGCCGGCGTCGGTCACGGGCGAGTAGATCCTTCAGTCGGCGCCAACGGCTTGCGCACGGGATGGAATCGGCGGCGCCTCCCTCAGGAAAACAAAGTGGGGCGTCGTCCCGAACGCGCTTGGCGCGTCAGGGCTTCTCCAGGATGGCGGCGTAGTACTCCAGGCCCACGCCCTCGCGGTCCGCGTCCGTGATGTAGCCGTCGGGGAGGGCCAGGAAGTCCGCCAGGGGCTGCAGACCGCCGTCCGGGATGCGCCACGGTGCGCTCAGCTCGATGCATTCCTCCAGCGAGTACATCCAGAACGGCGACCCCACCTGCCCGAACAGGTCGATCAGCTGCTGCATGGGCGGCGTCATCAGCCCGGGCTTCTTGGTCTCGTAGGTGATGTACAGCCGCGAGCCCGGTGCCGCCCACGCGTACAGGTCGTGGAACAGCGTGCGGATCTCGTCGGGCGACAGGAACACGGTAATGCCGTTCAATCCCAGCGCCACGCGCCGCTCCCCGCCCAGGAACTCCGTCACCCGCGGCGACTCCAGCAGCGTGCGGGCCTGGCGGATGTCGTGGGCCAGGTACAGCACGTTGGGCCGGTCCGCCACCATCCGCTGCCCCTGCTCTACCGTGTACGGGTCCGCGTCGCTGTACACCACGCGCGCGTCCGGCCCGATGACGGCGTGCACGTGCTCGTCCGTGGGCAGGCCGGAGGCGAAATCGACGAAGTGCCGGAATCCATCCGCGTACAGCTGCCGGCCCGCCTGCTGCAGGAAGTCGCGCAGCATGCGCACCCACTTGGGCGTGGACGGCACCAGCGAGAACATGTAGTCCGCGGCGGCCTTGTCCGCGGGATAGAAGTGCGAGCCGCCCAGCGTGTAGTTGTAGATGCGGGCGGCGTTGGGGATCTCGGTCGGCGAGGGCGCTGCGGCGTCGGTCATGGGACGGGCACGTCGGGTGAAAGAGCGGTCGATCGGGATCGTAAAAAATACATTTGATGCCCGAAGC
>DATING010000842.1:0-3797 GCA_035474555.1 Longimicrobium sp.
CTGCTGTTCAACGACCGGCTGCCGTCATTCCGGCGGGCGTCCGCCGCCGCGGGGTCGGTCGCCGCCGCCGGGGGCGCCGAACGCGCCCAGCGCGTTGCGCAGTGCGGCGGGGACGCGGCGCCACTGCTCGCGCGTCATCACCCCCTCCGCCTCCGTCAGCGCCTGCTGGATGTTGCGGCGGCCTTCCTGGATCTGCGGCTGCACGCGCTGGAACGCCTCGCCCATGCTGGCGCCGGCCGCACCCGTCGGGAAGGCAGCGCGGATCTGCTCGCGGATGGAGTCGTTGCGGGCCTGCAGCGTGTCGGAGATCGCCTGCAGACGCGCCACCTGCTCGTCGCTCAGCCCCAGCGTGTCGCGCAGCAGGATCATGGGCGAGATGGGCTCCGGCAGCACGCGCTCCAGCAGCAGCGCGGGATCCAGCCCGCCCTGCCCGCCGGGTCCGCCCGGTCCCCCGGGTCCGCCCGGGCCGCCGAACCCGCCGCCCCCGAATCCACCCCGGCCGCCGAATCCGCCACCGCCGCCGCCCGGCTGCTCGGCGCCCACGATGATGCGCGCGGAGAGCTGCACCTGGAACGGCGACAGGCCAAACCCGCCGAACCCGCCCGCCGTCCGCCGGCTGCCGAAGTTCTCGTTCACGCGGTACGTGTAGCGGCGCGCGGACACGTCGAAGCTGTCCGGCACCAGCAGCACGTTGTCCGGCCGGAAGGCGGACTGCCCCCACCCGCGCAGGTCGCCGCCGCCGTGCAGGACCTCGTCCAGCCCCGCGGCCAGGTTGAAGGCATCCAGCGACACCGACAGCCGGCGGCCCAGGCGCGGCAACGTGGGCCGCCAGGTGGCGCGCAGGTCGAAGTTGGTGCTCCACTCGCCGCGGCAGCTGTTTCGCTCGGCCACCTCGCCCGTCTGCGCGCGCAGGCAGTCCTCCACGCGGCCGGGAACGCTCCCCAGCAGCCGCTGCATCCCCGCCGCCAGCACCGTGTCGCCTGCGACGGTGGCGGGGTCGAAGATGAACGCGGCGTCGTTGCGCACGCCGTCGCCGTTGATGTCCTGCCCCACGATGGGCGTGAACGGCGTGCCCGAGTTGGCGCGGGCGATGAAGGTCACCTCCAGCCCCGAGGCGATCGGCATCCCCATGGTCGCGACGAGCGAGTGCCGGCGCTCGCGGTCGCTCGTGGCCCAGTCGCGCCGGTTGGGATCGCCCTGCGTGACGGCCTGCGAGAAGCCGCCCAGGGGCGAGCCCCCGCCGAACGAGCTCTGGTCCGTGCTGCGCGCCCAGGTGTAGTTGGCGGAAAGGAGGATGCGCGGCCCCACGATCCCCTGCAGCCCCACGGTCGCCTGCGCCGTCCGGTTCTCCAGCTCCGACCCGACGGCGAACACGTAGCCCAGCGCCGGGTCCACGCGCGACGCGAAGAGCGGGATGGCGGCGGACGAGGGCTGGATGGCCGATGCCGGCACGTACACCGGCCGCCCGCCCTCCGACTCCAGGGTGAAGGCGGGCGCCGTCCGCAGGTTCAGGTCGCGCACGCCCATCTGCGCCACGCCCAGCGAGTACGACACGTCGAAGTTGGCGCTCAGCCGGCGGAACAGCTGCGTCTGGTAGCCGAGCGACGCGCGCCAGGCGCGGGGGGCGCTGAAGTCGTCCTCGAACACCGTCACGCTGGGCACGCTGCGCACGGGCTGGCCCACGCCGCCGCCCACGCACTCCGTGGGGATGCTGGACGGGTCCGCCAGGTACGCCTGCCAGTCCGGGGACGGGGCGGCATCGCCCACGCAGTCGATCTGCGTTTCTCCACCGGGAAGGCCGGTCTGCTCCAGCGCCGCGGCGAACAGCGAGTACGGCGCGCGGCCGCGGAACTCGCCCACGCCGCCGCGCACCAGCCGCAGCGGCGCGCCCTGCTCGCTCAGCCGCCAGCTGAAGCCCACCCGCGGGCTCACGTGCACTTCGCCTGGGATGCGGTCCGTCCGGTAGCCGAACGCCTGCTCGATGGCCGGGTTGTACGCGGGATCCTCCCCGAAGCGCGAGGCCTCCAGCCGCAGGCCGCCCGTGACCTGCACCTCCGTCCGCGGCCGCCAGGTGTCGCCCAGGTAGGCGGCGGCGTCGATGCCGGAGCCCTCCGTCACCCGTGCGGAGAGCTGGCGGCTGAAGCGGTAGGGGCGCCCCGCCTCGAACGCGTCCAGCGACTCGAACTCGAACGAGCCCAGGCGATTGCTGGCCTGCTCCTGCTCAAAGGTGTTGGCGTTGATGACGATGCCGGCCTTGACCCGGTGCGTGTCGCGGATGAGCATCGACAGCTCGTTGGCCACCTCGACCGTCCGCTCGCGCGAAAGGGACGGCAGCGACCGGTCGCCGCCGAAGACGAACGAGCTGAATCCGCGCCCCGCGCCCTCCAGCGCCGACGCCACCTGCACCCGCCCCTCCGGCAGCTCCTGGTACGCCGTCTGGTCCCGCCGGTCCAGGTTGATGGAGGCGCGCAGCTCGTTCACCCACCCGTCGCCGAAGCGCGACGTGAGCGTGGCGATGGCGCCGCCGCCGCTGCTCCCCACCTCGCCGCCGTTCTCCAGCGTCTCCAGGAACCCGATGCGGGCGTTCTCCTGCCCGTACGTGTTCAGGTGCCCGCGCAGGGCCAGGTTGTGGCGCTGGCTCAGCACCACGTCCGTCCGCGCCAGCAGGCTCACGGCATCCCCCGTGCGCGCGTAGTCGCCCGTGCGCCCCGTGAGGCCGTAGCGCGTGTTCAGCGTGGCCAGAAAGGTATCTACCGCCTGCGGGGTCACGCCGAAGCGCTGCAGGGCCAGCGGGTCCTGCGGCGTCAGCGCGTACAGGTCGTCCGTGCGGCGCTGGTAGGTGAAGCTCAGGAAGTAGAAGAGCCGGTCCTTGACGATGGGCCCGCCGAAGCCGCCGCTCAGCCGGTTTTGCGTGTAGCCCTGCCCCAGCTGGGGATTGCCGCCGTCCAGCTGCAGCGCCTGGTCGCGCAGCTGCCAGCTGAACGATCCGCCGGGCCGGTTCGTCCCGCTGCGCGTCGTCGTCGCGACGAGGCCGCCGGCGAACTGGCCGCGCGACACGTCGAAGGTGCTGGTGACCACCTGCGTGCCGCGCACGCCCTCCTGCGGCACGCTGATGGGCGATCCGCCGGACTCGCCGCCGGACAGACGCGAGCTGAAGCTGGCGCCGTCCAGCGTCACCTGGTTCTGCGACGACTGCTGGCCTCCGACGGAGAATCCCGCGCGCCCGCTGGCCGAGTCGCCGCCCACGCTCACCACGCCGGGGGCCAGGGAGGCCAGCGTGGCCGCGTCCGTGTTCTCCAGGGGCAGCCGGTTCACGATCTCGCCGGACAGGTTGCGCTCCTGCCCGCCCACGTCGCCGCGGCTGGGCGCGGGGCCGCGCTCCGCCTCTACGGAGATCGTCTCCAGCAGCACCGCCTGCTCCGCGAGCCGAAAGTCGGCGATGAGCACCTCCTCGTCCGCCTGCCGCGCCACGGTCTGCGTTGCCGGCTGCCGGCCCACGGAGGATGCGCGGATGGTGTATCGCCCGCCGCCGTCGGGGAACGCGATCGTGTAGCGGCCCTCCGCGTTGGTGGCGGTGGAGCGGGTGACGCCGGATTCCGCGGACGTGGCCTCGATGCGCACGCCGGCCAGCGGCGCGCCGTCGGTGCCGGTCACGCGGCCGCGGAGGATGTCGGTGCTCTGCGCCGTTGCGAGCGCGGGCGTGGTCCCCAGCGCCAGCACGGCGGCGAGCAGGGCGAGGAGCGGTCGGGCAAAGCGCATCATGGACTGCACGGACGAATGGTTTGGATCTTCACGGG
>DATING010000843.1:0-4862 GCA_035474555.1 Longimicrobium sp.
AAAAGGCCGGCGGGGGAGAGGGCTCCCGTCAAAGACGGGGGCTATTCAATCCCCCGAACCAGAGCCAGGATATCCCCCCAAAACCGAGTCGCCCCGCCGGCGGCTGCCGGGCGGGGCGACGGGTCGTGCGGGGGCGAGCGGCGGATCTACCAGCGCGCGCGCTTGCCCTTGCCCAGCACCATGGCCACGTACCCGTTGTTGGGGTCGTTGCCGCTGCGCAGCAGCTGGTCCACCCGCTCCGGGCCGCGGTTGTAGGCCAGCAGCGCCAGCTCCATGTTGCCGTTGTACTTCACCACCAGCGTGCGCAGGTACCGGAAGCCGATGCGCAGGTTGGTGTCGCGGTCGTACAGGTCTTCGCGGTTCACGCCGGCCTTGAAGTAGCGCGCGGTGCTGGGCATGAGCTGCGTGAGGCCCACGGCGCCCACCGGGCTCACGGCCCGGCGGTTGAATTCGCTCTCCGCCCGCACCAGCCCGAAGGCCACGTGCGGATCGATGCCCTCCGCCAGGGCGATGTCCTCGATGCGCTCGGCCAGGTCCGCCGGAATGCTGAACCTGGCGGAGTTCTCGTAGACGCGCTTCAGGCGATCGATCTCTACGCGCTGGAGCTCGATGGCGCCCTCCGGCGCCGCGACGCCCAGCCGTTCCGTCCACTGCGCCACCACGACGGACTCCGCGGACTTCGCGCCCATGAAGAAGGCGGTCAGGAGCAGCGCGACCGCCACCATGGCGACCTTTGCCGTCGCGGGAATGTCCCAGCGGTGTTGTTTGCGGGCCTCGACCTCGGCCTGCAGCTGCAGGATCAATGACTGCATGGATGTCTCCCAGGGTGTGCACAGGTCGGTGCCCACACCGGAGCAAGGGGTATGCCGCCTCAGCCCTCCAGAGGCGCATTCCAGGCCCCGCTGCGCCCGCCTTCCTTGCGCAGCAGGCGTACGTTTTCGATCACCATTCCGCGGTCGCGCGCCTTGCACATGTCGTAAACGGTGAGCAGCGAAATCGTTACGGCGGCGAGCGCTTCCATCTCCACGCCGGTCCGGGCGTCCACTGTAACGGTGGCCGTCGCGCGGATTCCGGGGAGCGAATCGTCGGGCTTGACATCCACCTCAACGGAGCTGAGCGGGATGGAATGACACAGGGGGATCAGGTCCGGGGTCCGTTTGGCCCCCATGATCCCCGCCAGCTGGGCGATCACCAGCACGTTCCCCTTGGGCGTCTCGCCGGCCACGATGGCCGCGAGCGTTTCCGGCGCCATGCGGATGTGCCCTTCCGCCACGGCGATTCGCCGGGTGACGGCCTTGTCGCCCACGTCCACCATGCGCGGGCGGCCGTGCTCATCCAGGTGCGTAAAGGTCGGGTCGTCGGTCATGGGACGGGTGATTGGGACGGGTTCCGGAAGCGGTGGGACATCCGTGGGATGGTGCCGCAAACGGATGGCGCGTCAAGGGGGAAGTGAGTGCGGAAGTGCGGAAGTGGATCGTGCCGCGTCGGGTGGTCGGACCGAGGCGGGGATCGAGCCCGCGGCGATTGAAATCGCGGCACCGAAAACGTGATGTCGGCCTTCGCCGACACGTCCGGCGCGGTCGGGTGCCGTGGGGTACGCGCGGCTCTGCCGATGGGTCTCGTGCGGACTCCGCCTCCGGAGCGGTTGAAGCCCCGTTCGGCGAGCGCCAGCGAGCCGAGACGGGGCTTATGGCTGTCCCAGCGGCGGATTCATCCGCTCAGGACGGCAATCGGCCACACGGGCGTGAGCTCATCCACCGCCGTCATTCTTCACTCCGTCACTCCCGCACTAACGCACTAACGCACTAACGCACTTTCATCCCCACCGTTCATCACGTCAGCGCGCGGCGGATACCGCCGAGCAGGCCGGCGAGGATGAGCTGCGGGTTCACGTTGCCGCCGGCCATCTCCTGCGCCTCCTGCACCTGCAGGATGGCGCGCGCCACGCCTTCGGGCCGCACGCCGGGACGCGCGGCCAGCTTGCGGAGCAGGGCCTCGTCTCCCCCGGCCGCGTAGGCGACGGTGTCCGGCGCGCCGGCGGCGACCGCCATCAGGTCGCGCAGCCAGAGCGCCAGCGCCTCCAGCGTCCCCGTGAACTCGCCGCGGGCCCCCGCCGGCGCCACCGCGTTGGCCGCCGCGAACCGCGCCGCCTCGCCATCTGCCAGCGCCGCCTGCAGCAGGTCGCGCCCCGTCTCGCGCAGGCGCTGCGCCGTCCCCGCGCCGCCCGCGCCCGGCGACAAGCGCAGCGCACGCCCGATGGCCCCGTCCGCGATGGCCGCCAGCGACGCGGCCTCGGGCTCCGCCATCTTGATCTCGCGGACCAGAAAGGCGCGCACGTCGTCGGTGGACAGACGCAGCAGGCGGATGGGGAGCACGCGCGACTTGATGGTCGGCAGCAGCGCGCCCGGGTTGGAGGAGGTGAGGATCAGCGTCGTATCGGCCGGCGGCTCCTCCAGCAGCTTGAGGAACGCGTTGGCGGCCTCGGGGCTGGACTCCTGCGGCACCATGGCCTCCGCGTCGCCCACGACGAACACCTTGAGGCGCCCCACGGACGGCTTGAGCCCCGCCAGGCGCTGCAGGTTCTGGATGGTGCCCATGAAGTACGCCGGCGCCTTGTCGTACTGTGGCACGTGGTGCGGGTTTGCGCGGCGCGCCTCCAGCTCCACGCCGCGGGCCTCCTCCAGCTTGTCGCGCAGCTTTTCGGGCGTGGCCGCGTCGGGGCGGGGCAGGGGAAAGAACCAGTGGACGTCCGGGTGCTCCAGCCGGTCGATGAACCGGCAGCTGCGGCACACGCCGTCCGGTCCGTCCGGGCCCGGCGACTCGCACATCACCAGCTGCGCCAGCCACATGGCCACGCGCTCCTTGCCGATGCCGGCCGGCCCGTGCACCAGCAGCGACTGCGACAGGTTGCCCGCGCGCGCCGCCGCCGCGAGCATGGCGAGGGCGTCCGCGTGGCCGTAGACGGGAGGGAGCGGCATGAACTGCGAGGGAATAGGGAATAGGGAATAGCCTGCTGGCCCCGAACTGCGGGTTACGGGGGACAGGTTACAGGGGACGGCCAGCAACGGCAAACCGCGCCGGGAAAAATCCGATCCCCTAAAGCAGTTGAAGCCCCGCACAGCCGCGCAGCGGCTGGGGCGGGGCTTATGGCTGTCCCAGCGGCGGATTCATCCGCTCAGGAAACGCGGGGGATCACGATCGCGCGCCGGTACTCGAATCCACTCCGGGCCGTCCACCCGTCCCGGCTCGATCTTCAACCACCCGCGCGAGGGCTGCGGTGCAGTCCGCGCAGGCGGACTTCGTGTAGTTGTTGCGGCGAATTCATTCGCTCTGTTCTCGGGCCGTACACTCCGGGACTCAGCCCCGCCGCCGCAGCCACGTCACGGGGTCCACCGCGCCGCCGCCCGGCTCGCGGATCTGGAACTCCACGTGCGAACCCTCCGGCGTCCCCTCGCCACCCACCGTGCCGATGGTCTGGCCCTTGGTGATCTGGGTGCCGGCGCGCACGTGGATCTCCTTGAGGTACAGGTACAGCGAGTAGTAGCCGCCGCCGTGGCTCACCACCACTGTGGGGCCGTAACCCTCGAACGGCGCCGCCATCTCCACCGTCCCCGACTCCACCGCCCGCACCGGCGACCCCGCCGCGGCGCCGATCCCCACGCCGTTGTAGCGGATCGTGGTGCCGTTGCTCTGCGTGGCCCGGCCAAAGCGGTAGACCACGCGCCCGCCCACCGGCCAGTCCAGGTTGCCCAGGTCCGCCGTGGTCATGGTGGACGGCGCCGCGCGCGCGGGCGCGGGGCGGGTGCCGCCGCTGGCCGCGGCGGCGCTGGCGGCCGCGGCCCGGCGGCGGTCCGCCTCGCGGCGGCGGCGCTCCAGGTCCGCGATCACCCCCGTCATCCGCCGCTCGTCGCGCGCCAGCGACTCCAGCCGCGTGTTGGTGCGCCGCTCCGTGGTGCGCAGCTCCGTGAGCGTGGCCCCGCGCGAGGCGCGCAGGCTGGCCAGCGTGGCGTTCTCCTGCGCCCGCTCCGACTGCAGGTACTGGATGTCGGCCAGGCTGCGCCGCAGCTCGTGCTCGCGCATCTCCAGCTCCCGCGCCAGCTCCGCCACCTCCGTCACCAGCCCCCGGTCGCGGCGGGCCACGATGTACAGGTACTTGTAGCGGTTCAGCAGGTCGCTGAACGAGTCCGCCGTGAGCAGCACCTGCGTGCTGTTCATGGGGCCCCGCTTGTAGATCTCCCGCAGGCGGGTGTTGAGCTGCGTGCGCTTTTGCTGCAGCTCGCCCTGCGTGGCGATCATCTCCGCCGTCGTCTCGTCGATCTTCTGGGACGTCTCCTCCAGCTGCACGTTGATCTCGCGCAGGAGCGACGACGAGACCTGCTGCTGCCGCTGGATGTTGCGGATCTCCGCGGAGACGTCGCCCACGCGGCTGCGGATGCGCGACAATTCGCCCCGCAGCTGCTGGCGCTCCTGGCGAATCTGCTGCAGGCGGCGCTGGCTCTCCGTGATTTGCCGCGCGGGGTCCTGCTGCGCCCGCACGGCGAACGGCAGCACGGCCACCCCGGCCAGCAGCAGCCCCACCCCCGCGCGGCGCAGTCGATCCATCGTCATCACACCGCCTGCAGGTGGCGGCGGACGGCGATCAGGCTGCTCAGCAGGCCGAACGCCGTGCCCGCCAGCACGGTGAGCACGATCCACTCCGAGGGCAGCCACTCCACGGCGAACATGGTGCTCCCCAGCAGCGAGTAGGTGGCGTAGGTAAGCCCGGCCGCCAGCAAGCCGCCCAGCAGCCCGCTCACCAGCCCCTCGATGAGGAAGGGGCGCTGCACGAAGCCGTCGGTGGCGCCCACCAGCCGCATGATGCT
>DATING010000844.1:0-3453 GCA_035474555.1 Longimicrobium sp.
ATCACCCTGGACCTCGACTCCCTCACGCTCGATACGTTCGACGTGACGCCCGACGGCCACGGCGGCCTCGGCTCCCTCGGCCCGTTCGATGACACCCATCATAACTGCATTTGAAGGAACGGTGGCGGGCTTCCGCAGACCTGTCTGACCAGCGAACGGCCCCAGCTGCGGCGTGGGCTCCACCTGCGAGCTGGGCTGTTCGGCCGGCCTGACCTGCGGGTCCCCCCGGACGCCGCACTGCCCCCCGCCCCGTCACGGCTCCGGCCGTGGCGGGGCGGATGACTTGCAGGCCACTTCAGTGGCGCGAGCCGACCCTGTACGGGCGGCTTGTGCCAGCCCCTGCTTACACTACTATCGTCTGCAAAGGAGAATATTCTATTCTCCTCGGCTCTTCCTCCCGGCCCCTCTCGGAATCCCATTAATATCACCCTGGACCTCGACTCCCTCACGCTCGATACGTTCGACGTGACGCCCGCCTCCCACGGCGGCCTCGGCACGCTGCCCACCAACGTGCACGATGACACGCATCACAACTGCATTTGAAGAAGCGGCGGCGGGCTGCCACAGTCCTGTTTGACCGGCCCAGCTGAAGCGTGGGCTCCACCTGCGCGCTGGGCTGTTCAGCCGGCCTGACCTGCTGGATTTCCCGGACGCCGCGCTGGCCTCTCCGCCCCGTCACACGCTTGAGACGTTCGACGTGACGCCCGACGCCCACGGGAGCCTCGGCTCGCTGACCGACGTGCACGACGACACCCATCACAACTGCGTGTAAAACTCGGCGACGGGCGGCCGGCAGATCCGTCTGACCGGCGCCCGGTGAGTCCGGCGAACGCGAAGGACGTGGATCACAGCGGCGGAGCCCGGGTTGCCACCCGGGCTCCGTTGTCTCGTTTGCAAGATTGCAGGCGCGTTCAGTACGACCGCGCGTCCTGTCTTTCCCCGGGCCGACCTGACCGGCTGACCCGGCAGGCGTTTCCCCGGGAAGGGCGAACGAGGCCGGCCCGGTTCCCGGGGCCGGCCTCGTCGTCTGCGTGCGGAGCGATCGTCACGCGACCGCTCCGCACGCGCCTCCATCCGCATGCGGGCGCGCGGGTTGCCGCAGGGGCCGCGGGATGCCATTTTTACCCATTGCACATTTCCGTGAACGAAACCCGCGGGGCTCCTCGCCCGCCCTATCCTTCAAGCGTGCCGATGATCAAGTCGCTGCTCACGCGCCCCATCGAAAAGCTGCCTCCCGAGGTGCGCGTTCATGGCCGCGTCCTGTTCCTGCTGGACGACCCCGACCTCGTGCGGCGGCAGCTGGCGGGCGAGGACGTGGAGCTCACGGACGAGATGCGCGCCCTGCTGCGCGACAACATCTCCACGGACGAGATCACGCCCGCGTACATCTGCTACTACTTCGACGAGACGCTGGGCGAGTTCCCGTACCTGGGCCTCAAGGCGGGGAACGAGTTCCCCATCAAGCAGGGCTCCGTCAAGAAGGGCAACTTCGTCGCGAGCGTCTCGGGCAAGCGGCGCGGCAAGGGCAGCTCGCGCGAGCAGAGCCCGTACGCCGAGATGATGGCCGGCATCAAGGTGGTGATCGCCGAGAACATCGAGCGCATCTACCGCGAGAACTGCCAGAACCTGGGCGTGCTCACCAGCACGAACTTCGAGCTCATCGACCGCATCCGCCGGGGCGAGAGCATTGCCCTGAGCGAGTTCACGGACGGCGCCGACGAGATCACCCGCGGCATCATCGAGCACGACGGGCTGTTCAACTACAACGTGGCGCGCCTGCAGGGCACCGTGCAGACGCCGCCCATCAGCTGCCACCACGACCAGCCCGGCACCGTGAGCCCCGCCGCGGACGACGTGGCGGCGCTGCGCGGCAGCGGCGCCGGGAACGAGCCGGGCCCCGGCCCCGACACGGGGGTGGACTACGCGGCGGCCCAGTTCGTCGCCACCTCCACCAGCAACGTGGACACCGACTCCCAGGGCGCCCCGGACGGCACGCGCCACGGCAAGCGCGCGCGGCCCATGACCATCGCCGAGAAGATCTTCGCGCGGCACTGGGTCACGGACCTGTCCCGCGGCGACATCGGCGTGCCGTGGGTGCAGCCGGGCGACAGCGGCTTCGTGCAGACGGACATCCGCTTCTCGCACGAGTACGTCACCCCCATGTCGGCCATCTTCTTCGAGCACTACGTGGGGCCGGACGAAAAGGTGGTGGACCCGGATTCCATCCTCTTCTTCCGCGACCACCTGACGTTCCTGAAGGACTCCATGCCGGCGGAGCGCATCCAGCTGGGGCTGCTGGACGTGGCCAACCAGCTGGAGGTGAAGCAGCGCCAGTTCGCCGAGAAGCAGGGTGTACGGCTGTACGGCGAGCTGGGCCACGGCAAGCACGGCTCCGAGGCCATCTGCCACAGCAAGATCCTGGAGAGCTACGCCCTGCCGGGGCACATCATCATCGGCTCCGACAGCCACACGCCGCACGCGGGCGCGGTGGGCGCGGTGGCGTTCGGCGTGGGGACCACGGCCATCTTCAACTCGTGGATCACCAAGGACGTGCGCGTGGAGGTGCCCCGCTCGTTCAAGGTGATCGTGCACGGCGAAAAGCCGGAGAACGTGTCGGCCAAGGACTTCATGCTGGAGATCCTGCGCCAGCCGTACATCAAGGACGGCCACGCCATCGGCCAGATCATCGAGTACTGCGGCCCCGCGGTGGAGGCGCTCTCGGTGGACGAGCGCGCCACCATGACCAACATGGCGGCCGAGGTGGGGGCCTTCACCGGGATCGTGGCGCCGGACCGGAAGGCCGTGGAGTACCTGGTGGAGCAGCGGGGGATGAGCCGCGAGCGCGCCGAGGCGCTGTGCGAGGGGCTGTACTCCGACCCCGACGCCGAGTACGTGATGACCATCGAGATCGACGCCTCCACGCTCAAGCCGATGATCGCGCTCCCCGGCGACCCGGGGAACGGGCTGTACGTGCAGGAGCTGAGCGAGCCGGTGAAGATCGACATCGCCTACGCGGGGAGCTGCACGGCGGGGAAGAAGGAGGACATGGACATGTACGCCGCCGTGCTGCGCGAGTACGCCGAGCGCGGCGAGCGCAAGCCCGACCACGTGCAGTTCTACATCCAGTGCGGCAGCCAGGAGGTGTACGCCTACTGCCAGGAGCAGGGGTACGACCGGGTGTTCGAGGCGGTGGGCGCCACCTTCATCGAGCCGAGCTGCGGCGCCTGCATCAACGCCGGCCCCGGCGTCTCCCGCAAGCCGACGGACGTGACGGTGAGCGCCATCAACCGCAACTTCCCCGGCCGCAGCGGACCCGGCCAGCTCTACCTGGCCTCCCCCTACACCGTCGCCGCGAGCGCCATGGCCGGCAGGATCGTGGCCTGGGAGCCGCACGGGGCGCTGGCCGGGGTGTAAACCACACTTTTACAGAATGGTCTCACGCAGAGGCGCGGA
>DATING010000845.1:0-7807 GCA_035474555.1 Longimicrobium sp.
CCGCTCCGGGTACGGCAGAGAGCGTCGCCCTGGCGGCATGGGAGGTCCTGACCGGCGCGCGCGTCGCACGGAGCACGGCTTCGGGCCGGATGTCGCTCCTCGGCAGGTACCGCGCGGCCGGCGTAGAGCTAAGCACCGAGCGCGTGCTCTGGATCGCGCTCCACCCGTTCGAAGGCGCGGACGAGCGGTGGGCGTGCCGCCGGGCACGTGGCGCGGCGATGTCCGACCAGGAGCTCCAGGCCGCCGTCGTTCAGGAGATGGGTGGACCCGCGGAGGATCCCGACGAGATGACCACACTGGGGTTCTGGAGCGGGTCGGTGGGCTTCCACTTCGACTGCCGCGGTCCCTCGGTGGAGATTACCGACCTGCGGGGAGCGGGTGCCCCGGCACACTCCCGGAAGCGCCGGATCGGAAGATCCGCACTGCTCCGTGCCGCGCGAAAGATCCTGTCCATCGACAGCAGCGCGGGGACGGAGCGGCCTACCGCCCACTGGCAGTCCTACTGTCCCGAGCCCTCAGCCGCGTCAACCGAGCAGCTGAGCCTGCTGTAGGTCGGGTGCTTCGCCCCTCGACCATCAAGAGGCTGCCCTTCTCCGCGGCTCTCGTCGTCCCGATCCCCGGCTATCCCGTTGCACTCGCCATGCAAGACGGCGAAGCAGCGGGCCACACACCGCAGGCGATTCGGCGGCTTCCTCGCCTCGATCCAGCTTCCCGTGGTGCCGCCCTTCCACAGCACCCCCTGGCGCGCGGGGGGCTCACCCAATGCTCGGTCCCCATCCGCGGCGTGACCCCCCGGAGAGAAAAGGCCGGGATGCCAATTCGGGAATAGACTACCGGCCCCGGTTCGACTCCTACCTGCCCGAGACCATGATCCTGAGAGCCACCTACTCCCCCGACGACAACAAGCTGCGGCTCTACACCACCGCCCGCCTGGCCGACGAGTTGTACCAGCGCATCGGCGCGGCGGGATTCAAGTACGCGCCCAAGCAGGAGCTCTTCTACGCGCCCACGTGGAGCCCGCGGGGCGAGGACCTGCTGCTGGAGCTGTGCGGCGACATCGAGGACGAGGACACGACGCTCGTGGAGCGCGCCGAGGAGCGCGCCGAACGCTTCGGCGACTACAGCGAGCGGCGCGCCGGGGAGGCCGAAAGCGCCCGCACCGCTGTCGCCGCCATCGCCGAACACATCCCGTTCGGCCAGCCGATCCTCGTCGGCCACCACAGTGAGGGCCGGGCACGTCGGGACGCCGAGCGGATCGGGAACGGGATGAGCCGGGCGGTTCGCCTGTGGGACCAGTCGGCGTACTGGGAAGACCGCGCGCGGGGGGCCCTTCAGCACGCCCGGTACAAGGCTCGTCCCGACGTCCGCGCCCGGCGCATCCGGGGCCTGGAGTCCGAGCGCCGCGGCCATGTCTCCCACCGGGAACGGGCGGAGCACTTCCTCGGCCAGTGGTCGGAGGAGGGGATCACGCTGGAGCGGGCCAAGGGTATCGCCAACTTCGACAACCGCACCTCCTACCGGTTCCCGCTGGACAGGTATCCCCGGCAGGCGCCCGCAAGCCAGTACGAGGGTGCGATGGGGCTCTGGAGCGCCCTCGAAGACGGGGTCATCACCGCGGAGCAGGCCCGGGACCTGGCGGTGGGTACGTGCCGCGGCGCGATCGCGTGGTGCGACCGCTGGATCAAGCACCTCGACAACCGCCTTACCTACGAGCGTGCCATGCTCGAGGCGCAGGGCGGCATCGCCACAGATCAAACCAAGCCCGAGAAGGGTGGCGCGTGCCAGTGCTGGGCATCGCCGGGTGGGCGTGGGAGCTCCGGGTGGTCGTTCATCGTGAAAGTGAACCGCGTCTCCGTCACGATCTACGACAACTGGGGCCGCGGGGGGAAGAACTTCACCCGCACCATCGAGTTCGACAAGCTCGGCGCGGTAATGTCGAAGGCCGATGTGGACGCCGCGCGGGCGAACGGCCGCCTGGTGGAGACGCCGGACGGGGTCGGCTTCTACCTCGGCGCGCCCCAGGCCCAGACGCCCGAGGTCCCGCAGACACCGGAGGCGACGGCGGCAGCCGCCCCGGCCGCCGACCAGCCGAGTGCCACCGCCGAGATCGACACGGCGCGGGCGGGACCCGAGGTAGCGGCCGCGGAGCCACGGCTCCCACGGGCGGCGGCCGGGGGAGCCGTCCTCGCCACGGCCACCGCCGCCGACGGTCCCCAGCTCATGCTGCTGAGCTGAGGAGCCGAGCCATGCATCCCGACTTCGAGCGGGTTCCGGACCGGGAGGTGCCCGCCCCCCGGCGCGGCGGGACCTTTTTCGGCGTACGGCTGCCGCGGTCCGTGCCGTTCTTCGACTGCCGGTGGGACGGCACGCGGCCAGAGCCGCGGAATCCCGACACGGGGCTGGTCATGTGGGGGACGGAGCGCGCCGAGCTCGCACTGGGCGACCGGAGGGCGGGCAGCTCCACCGGGTTCGCCCACCCCGCGGGGATCCGCACCCACTACGACGCCACCGAGCCCCGGCACGCGCAGCACACCGCGGAGGACGTTCGCCGGCTGCGCGGCATGCTCGCGCGCCAGTGGTCGGAATACCGCAGTGCCCGGCGGAACCCGGCCGGACCCGGTGAGGGAGGAGGCGTCGTGTTCCTGCCGGTCGCCGTCGCGATGACGAACTACGGCTCGTCCATCCTCGCCGACCGCCGCGTTTCCGTGACGTACCCCCTCGGGGACGTGCCGCGGGCACGAGCGCGGGGTCGGCGCGGCGGAGCCAAGGCGCCCTGATCCACCCCGGTGCGCCCCATCAAGCGGCGCGCTTCCCGACGACACCTGATACCGCGCCGGCGCTGCTTCGCGCCGGCGCGATTCGTTTGAACGCCCAACGCGCAGCGTTATGACCGATACGAACGACGGCACGCTCTCGACCCATCGCTTCGAGGCCCACGACGCGCTCCTGCTGAGCGTCATGCGGGAGCAGGCCGGGACCCTGGCCAAGGCGGTCCAGGAAGGCGTGATGAACAGCATCGACGCGGGCGCCAGGCGGGTCGACGTCCGCACGACGGCGATGACGGTCGAGATCCACGACGACGGCGGCGGCTTCGCGAGCAAGGAAGCGATCCTGCGGTGCTTCACCATCTTCGGCCTGCCGCAGGAGATGCAGGAGCAGATGACCAAGACCTACGGCCATTTCCGCATGGGCCGGGGGCAGATGTTCCACTACGGCCGGAACGTCTGGCGCACGAACACCTTCTCGATGCACACCGACCTCGACGCCCGTGGCCTCGACTTCGACGTGCGGAGCGGCATCGAGCCCCCTGTCCCCGGCTGCCGGATCCAGATCGATCTGTACGACCGGCACCACATGCTGCCGACCGAGCTGGCCGAGCTCGAACGTGAGATCACGCGGGCGGTGCGTTACGCCCCCGCGAAGATCCTCCTGAACGGCAAGCTGATCTCCCGGGATCCCGCCGAAGAAAAGTGGGATCTCGAAACCGACGACGCGTGGGTGCGCCTTCGCGAGTCGGGCACGCTGGAGATCTACAACCAGGGGGTGTTCGTCGAGGCGAAGAGCGCGCACGACCTGGGGACCGCCGGGATCGTGGTCTCGAAGACGCGCCTGAAGGTCAACTTCGCCCGCAACATGGTGATGGCGGGGGAGTGCCCCGTCTGGAAGCGCGTCCGGGCCAGGATCAGGGACGCGACTGACGTCCGCATTCGCACCCGGAAGGAGCGGCTGACGCCCGCGCAGCGCGACATGGTCGCGCGGCGGATCGCCGCGGGTGAAGTCGTGCCCGACGCCGCCGAGATGCACCTGGTGACCGACGCCAGCCGCGTCGACTGGACCGTGAAGCGGATTGTCTCGCACTGCAAGAAGCACCACGTCGTCCAGATGCTCGTAGCGCCCGGGTCGGACCGGCGCGGCGAGATCCTCCAGCAGGAGGGCCGTGCCTTCGTCATCCACCCCACGACCCTGGAGCGCTTCGGCTGCGAGGAGGTTCCGGAGTTCCTGGACCTGCTGCGCAGATGCGGCCTCTGGCCGCGGTACGTCCCCCTGCTCCGGGCCGGCAGCTTCGACGAGCCGTCCCTGCAGGTCGAGACCGAGTACCACCTGGTTCCCGCCGAGAAGGTCACGCCGCTGGAGCGGGTAATCCTGGACCATATCCAGCTGACTCACCGCTGGCCCCTGCTGCAGGAGGGATACGGCACCGACCACGTGCGTGAACGGCAGATCCTGCTCGGCGAATCTCCCCACGTCGACGCCTGGACCGACGGCACCAGCTTCATCGCGATTGAACGCCGTGTCCTGCAGCGGCTCGATTCGTTCGAGGGTTGGGTGGCGCTCTCGCTGCTGCTCGCGAGCCAGTACTGCTCCGAGATCGACACGGCGGGGACGTACGAGCATGGGCCCGAGTTCTACGCACGTTTCCACGCCCTCGCGACCTCCCGCTGTCCCGGCCTGGCCGCTCACGCCGCCGCGGGGTTCCCGAAGCGGCTCCGCGACCTCGAGCGGCAGGTGTCGAAGCGCACGCTCAAGATGGAGGATCGCGCGGCCGAATTGCAGCGCGACTGGGGCAAGGCACGCGACGCCGCTGCAGGCGAGAATCAGGCACGTGAACGGCTGGACTTCGCGGCGGGCGCGGCCCGAGACGGTCTTCCCGCTCAGCTCTCCCTGACGGGGGAGCCGGACGGCGACGCGAACTGACCACGGGGCTTCCACGCACCGCGGGCGCCGCGCTCTCCCCCGGCCGACGCGCGCGGCGCCGCGCCACCACCACTTCCAACACAGAAGCGCTCGCCCATGGACGACGACACCATCCGCGGCTCGAATCCCAGCAAAGCGGAGCGCGCCAGAACCGCATGTTTTTCGCCGGGGTACCACAGGTGCGGCCGCCTCGACCACTCGAGGCCCCGCGCTTCGTCCGATGGATCGCGCGCCTGATTCGTCCTCGCCACGCCCGGTCCCCATGGAGGAATTCGACCTTCCCTTCGTCTCCCAGCCACCCTCCGGCGCCCGTGACGGGCCCCAGCTGGATCCCGACCACATCGCCCGCGAAGCCGCCCGCCTGGCGCGGGAGAAGGACGCCGAGCTCGCGCGCGACCGCCCGGGCAGGTTGCCGGCCCTGGGGCCGGTACGTCGCGCCGCCCCCGAGCCGACGTACGCGGGGTCCGTGCGGCTGCCGCACTTCTCTTCCCTGAACGATCCCGCAAGGCTGACGGGCGCGCGCAACCGCGAGATGCGGCAGTTCCGGCAGCGCTTCACGGAGTGCGTCGCGTGCGGGTACCGCAAGCTGGACACGCGCCTGGGGGACGCGAAGGCGCTCGGCGTGGACGAGCAGGTCGCCGCCGAGAAGCGGCAGCACTTCGGCCCGGGCGAGCGCGACTACAACCTGTGCACGACGTGCTACGACACCAACGGCAAGGTCGCGACGGGCCTATACGAGCTGTGGAGGGAAGACCGCTCGCGGGAAGACTCGCAGCGCACCTTCCGGCATGACCCGCGTTTCCACGAGATGGCCGACCGGCTGTCGGACGTGGACTCGTGGCGCTGGGAGTACCGCAGCGCACTCGACCTGGCGGCGGAGCTGCCCGACGTCCGCGAGATCGAGACCCTGGCCTTTCTGGCACCGGCCAGGAAGGTGGACGAGAACGAGATCGAATTCGACAGGGACTCCGAGTACGACGGCATCCAGCTGGACGAACGCGTACCCGCGCTCTCCGACTACACCGGCGCCATCGCGGCTCCGGACGGATACCGCATCGGCACCGCCGACACGGAGTTCGCCCAGGGGGCGCCGTACGACGGACCGACCGTCGGCGCGGACGAGGCCGAGGCATGGATGCGCGACGGGAACTGGGATGCGGCCCAGAAGCAGTTCTTCCGCGCCGCATGGGAACGCGCGGGGGAGATCAAGGATCCCGCCATGCGGCACGAGGCGCAGGCGTTCATCGCACAGCGCTGGGACTCCCGGTCCGAGCTCCTGGAGGGCGAGGGGACCCGCGTGGCGGTGACGAACCCGTTCGGCGAGGAGTCGAGAAAGGTCCTGACGCCGTATGCGCGAAGCGCCGCGCCGACGGGCGCGGACGAGGGGCTGGAGGGCGAGGCGCCGTGGAGGCAGAATACCATTGCCCGCCACGAGGCCGCCGTGGCGAAGTTCCTGGAGGAGGTGAAGCCGAAGCTGGCCGAACGCAGGCTCAGCGAGGAGAAGATCGCGGAGCTGACCACCCTCCCCGAACTCCGGCCGAAGCGGCTGCCTCGCAGGATGCGGCGCGAGATCACGAAGCTGTGGGGGCCGGTGAAGGAGCGCCTTCCTCCCGGCCGCGCCTTCCATCTGGACGCGGAGCGTCTGCCGGAGGACGTGAGGAAGCGGCAGCGCGAGCCGACCTTCGCGGAGCGGATTGCGGCGATGACGAGAACCATTCGTCCCGCGTTCATCGGTCCCGCCGCCGAGCTGGACCAGGTCGCCGCGGAGTCGGCGAAGCGGCGCTCGGTCATGGACGACGTCGACCGGATCCAGGTGATCGAGTCCGCCGCGGGCGGGCTCGACCCGGAACGCTTCCGGGAGATGGCCGACCGGGCCCGCCAGCGGGAGGCGCTCCAGGCCGACGTGCTGGCGGCGGACGCCACCCGCGAGAAGGTGCTGAAGTGGTCCGACGCGATTCACCGAGCGGATGTCGACGTACGCGGCGCGACGCACAGCTTCGCGAAGGAGATCCGCGCCGCGTTCCGCGACCCGAACGCGTTCCAGCAGGCGTTCAAGCAGCTGAACGACGCGGAGAAGCGCCGCGCGCTGGAGATGCTGCGCGAGCGGCCCGAAAGCTTCGCGCGCGAGTTCGCCACGGCCTTCGGGCGCGACTTCGGCAAGGCGGGGGAGCTGCGCGGCAACGGGGCCGCAGGCGAGGAGACGGGCGTCCGGATCGGAAGGCTCAAGCTCTTCGTCCGGCCGCCCACCGACCTGGAGCGCGCCGGGGTCCTCGCCGCGGGAGCGGGCGAGCGGTACCTCGCCGCCGTGGCCACTCGCGACGTCACACGCAAACACGCCGCGGTGAACCTCGAGCTTCCGGTCGAAGCCCCCCTGAAGGCGGTGCGCGACACCTGCACCGCCCGCCTCGAAGTGGCGAACCAGCAGAAGGCGGCCGCCATCCAGGGCCGCGACTCGCTTAGCGACCCGACGCCCAAGGCGCTCAGCGACGCCTTCGGCGCACTGCATCCGAAGGACCGCGAGCGCATGATGCGCGAGGTCCCGGGCCTCATCAAGCTGCTGCCCGAGCGCAGGCCGGAACTTGCTCGCACGGGCCCGTCCCTCTGATCAACGGACCTCCCACCGACCCCAGAATGGAATCGATTCTCGAAGCACAGCAGGCGGCGCAAGACGACGCCGAACGCAACGCCGTCCTCTCGGAGGCCCGCCAGGCCCTGTCGCGGCTCGCGCGGACCCATGGGTTCCTGGCCAACCACCTGTGCGGATGCGGCCGGCCGGGCTGTCCGAACGACGACCCGGAAACGATGAGCCTCGCGGGGATGCTCCGCGCTGTGAGCGGGGAGTGGACCGGGGCGCCGGACCCGGCGGGCGAGGTTCTGCTGCGCGAGCGCCTGCTCGCGTTGGCGGGGACGTTCGGCCTCGACGTCTGCCCGGGCGGCGATCCGGAGTGCCACTGCGTCCACCTCGACCGCGGCGACGCTCGCGACGTGCTCCGCACCGTGGCTGACGTCTGGCACGGGCGGACCGGCAACCCGGGCCCGGCGGTGGACGACGACTCGGCCCCGCGCATCTCCGCCGACGTGCTCGCGGAGATGGCGGAGGACCACGCCCACA
>DATING010000846.1:0-1819 GCA_035474555.1 Longimicrobium sp.
TGGTTCAGCGCGTCGGAGTAGACGGCGTCGCCGCGGCCCACGAGCGCGGGGATGGCGCCCGTGTTCGCCGCGTATCCGCTGGGAAAGAGCAGCGCGGCGGGCGCCCGCTCGAAGTCCGCGATCTCGCGCTCCAGCCGCTCATGCAGGGGATGGTTGCCGGAGATGAGCCGCGCCGCGCCCGCGCCGGTGCCCGTCTCCGCCAGCGCGCGCGCCGCCGCCTGCGCGATGCGCGGGTCTGCCGCGAGCCCCAGGTAGTCGTTGGAGGAGAAGTCGATGGCGAACCGTCCGTCGACGACGACCTCCGCGCCCGCCCCGCGCTCCACACCGCGCATCACCCGCCGCAGCCCCGCACGCTCCAGCTCCCCCAGCCGCGCGTCGAGGTCCGCGTCCAGCGACGACGCTCCGAGACCGTCCGGTCTCATGCGGAGCCCGGGTAGCCGGGAGCGACTGAAGTCGCGGCTACAACTTCGCGCTGTCGGCCTGCGACGACACCACGGCCAGAGGCGCATCCTGGCGGGCCGGGTGGCCGGTGGCCTGGCTGCGATGAACGCGCATACCGGGGAATGCATCCGGCCCGATGGACCAGGCTGGATGCTCCCGGGGTGGTGTACGGGATGTGCACGTCTATTCCACAGATGGTAACGGGGGCGCACCGGATCACCGGACGCCCCTGCGTTGTTCTGGTCTGCCGCCCGACGAGGTCAGGCCGGCTCGGCGGGCGCGATCCGCTGACGCATTATGATCGCGCCGCTGGTCAAGCCCGTGCTGGCGACGAAGGGCGTTCGCTCGATCTCCGCGAAGCCCAGCCGCCGCCAGAAGCGTTCCGCCTGCGTGTTCTGCTCCAGCACCGCGAGCGAAATCGTCTCGCCGCCCTGCGCCCGCACCCACTCGCGCGCCGCCGTGTAGATCCGCGCGCCCAGTCCGGCCCCGCGCGCCGGGGGGTCCAGCATCAGCAGTCCGAGCCACCAGGTGCCCGGGTTGGGCCAGTCCCGGAGCAGTTCCAGCGCGCCGGTGAGCGCTCCGTCCGCGGCGTGGATGCCGAAGTAGTGCTTGTCCGCCAGCTCCTTGCCCGGCGGGAGGCCCACCAGGTCCTCGGCTGCCGAGGTGGGCTCCGTGGGCGCACCCTGGATCAGCTCGAAGTAGTCAGTGCAACGCTCGTGCAGCGCCTGGAGCTCAGCCACGTCGGCAGAGGACAGGCGCACCGCCGCGTATCCATCGAACAAGAATGCGGGCTCCGTCATCGTCAGGGTGTCCGAGAACGCGTTCGGCAACTCCGGGCCAGGTCGATTGGCGAGAGCCGCGGTCGTGCACGGGCGAGTAGATCCTTCGGTCGGCGTCATGGATCCGGCACGGGATGGATCCGCCGGCGCCTCCCTCAGGAAAACAAGCCGCAGTATTCCCGCATCGCGGACTCATCGCCCAAGTCCGGACCGGCTACTTTCGCACTTTCGCACTTGCAGTTCAGTGCGGCAGCCCGTCGCGCGCCAGCTGCGGCACGGCGACGACGATGGTGAACCGGATCAGCCGGCCCACGAGGCTGACGACCAGGAACATCGTCAGGTTCATCCGCGCGGCGCCGGCGGCCAGCGTCACCAGGTAGTACGGCGGCAGGCCGACCAGCGCGCTCACGAACACGAGCGAGCTGCCCAGGTGCGGCCGCTCCTGCATCTGCGTGTTCATCTTCTGCATGGCCGCCTGCAGGCGCTTGCCGGGGAGCTTGAGCGCGCCCGTGCCGGCGTAGTACAGCGCGATCTTGCCGATCACCTGCCCCAGCGTGCCCGCGACGATGAGCGGGATGACCATTGCCCGCGGCGCCAGC
>DATING010000847.1:0-9067 GCA_035474555.1 Longimicrobium sp.
GCCAGCACCGTGTCGCGCGCGCAGCGGCGGGCCATGAGCGGCGTGTGCGGGTTGAAGCGTACGGCCTCCCACGCGTACTGGCGCACCACGTCCATCTGCCCGGCCCGCGCCGCGTCTCCCGCGCCTGCCAGCTCCCGCGGGCGGCGCAGCAGCTCGTCCAGGGCCAGCACGCTGAAGCGGGAGATGGTGTCCACCGCGCCCACCACCAGTCCCGCGATGTTGCGCCGCACCCAGTCGTCGTCGGCGAACGGATGCGTGGCGCCCAGGGCGACGAGCCGGCCCAGCACGTCGTCCGCGCCGTCCGTTCCCGCCGCGCGGCGGGCGGCGATGTGAGGCAGGGCCCACGCCTTGAGCTCGGCCGCGGACTGCAGGGCGGCCGCGCGGACGAACGGATCGTTCAGCGTGTTGGTGAACGCGTCCTGGAACAGGTTGCGCAGCCACCGCTCCAGCGTGGCGCGGTCCGGGCCGGGAAAGCCGAAGTAGCGCTCCACCAGCTCCGCGGGGACGGCGCGCGTCAGGCGCTGCACGACCTCCATGCGGTGCTGGGCGCGGGCGGCGTCCACGGCGCGGGCGGCCGCGTCGCGGGCCAGGTCGCGGATGCGCTGCTCGTCCTCGCGGCGGGCGGCGGAGCGCAGGGCGGCGTGGTCGCGGTCGTACTCCGGCCCGCGGTCCATGGCAAGGATGAACGCCCCGTTGATCCGCTCGATCCCCGGCCCGTTCACGGGGGCGATGACGAAGTCCTCGTCGCGGCGCAGCACCTCGCGCACGTCCGCGTCCCGGCTCACGACCACGCGGCTCCCCAGCTTCGCGATGGGCGCGAAGCGGCGGAGGAGCGAGAAGACCGGGCGCAGCACGGCGCGTCCCGTGAGCGCGGCGAAGAGCGCGCGCTTGATGCGGATCCCCATCCCGCCCTGCGAGTTGGGCGACGGCGGCTGCCGCGGGGGGGCGACGGGCACGGATGGAGCGGCGGCGGGGGACAGCGTGCTCATGGCGGGATTCCTTCTCGGTCCGGGGGGCGGACGTGCGGGGATGGATGGGCGGGAGGGCCGCGACGGAACGCACGGCGGCCGGCGCCCATCATAATGGGCCCTTCCCCGCGTGACAATGATCTTGCACGGTGCCGGCCGATCGTCCCCCCGAACCGGGGCGCGGATGTCCCATACGGGTCGAGGCGGATACGGGACCGCTTCGTTCGGGAACCCGATAACCTGTTGCAGCACGGCTAGTTAGGTGGATGGGCTGGAGTTTTCCGGCGCGGGCATTTAACTTGTGTCTACTTCTGCATTCCGGAACGGCGCGTGGCGGGTTTGCACGCCCTCTCCCGCCGTATTCCGTCTTCTCTGCCGTATCCGTCTTCTCCGCCGGCTTTCTCCTCCTCGCCGGTATTCTCCCCGCTCCCCGCTGTACAGGAGCTCATAATGAGCGAGTCCCATCCCATCCCCACACGGTCGGATCCCGAGCAGCCCTCCGCCCCCGCCGGCACGGAATCCGTGCAGGTGCACCACGTGGTCGCGCCCCCCGCCGAAGCGCCGCGCAAGATCGCGCTGGACGTGGAGATGATGTCGGAGCGGGCCCAGCGCCGCGCGCAGGTGGCCGCGGCCCGCGCCCGCACCCCGGCGGAGAAGCTGGAGTCCGCCCGGACCGACGGGCGCACGGACCAGGCGTCGCTGCTGGTGATGGCGCCCATCCGCGCCGGCCATTACGAGGCGCTCACGATGCTGCTCCGCGACGTCGCCCGCCCCAAGGACGACGACTTTGAGGTCAACTGCATCATCCCGTTCGCGCGGGTGCGCACGCTGCACTTCGCCCGCTTCGTGATGCACGAGGCGTCGCCCAGCCCCGACAACCCGCTGCCCGCGTATCCGCCGCCGCCCGCGAAGGGGACGGTGCAGGCCAAGGGGCCCGCCCTTCCGCCCAAGCTGCTCTTCGCCACGGACTTCGACGGGCCGCTGGACGAGCACATCGACGAGCTGCTCAGGGAAGCCGCGCCCGGCCTGGACCGCGTGTTCTCGCACTGCGAAGGGTGGCCCGGCGTGGACGACCACGGGGCCGTGCACGGCTTCTTCCTGCGCCACCGCCTGGAGTCCAACACGTTCTACACGGGCACCATGCACCGCTCGGTGGACCAGATCCACCGCGAAGAAGCGCTGCACCTGGCCATTGAGGGCTTCCTGGACCGCGAGGTGGACAAGCCGGGCTTTCCCACCGAGCCGCTGCAGGTGCGCGAGCGCATCCGCGACTTCGTCTTTGGCGACGCGGACCTCGCCTGGGCCAAACAGGAGCCGGGCGGATTTCCGAAGCTGCTGTTCAATCCCGACTACCTGCTGCAGGTCGCCATCGGCGCGGTCGTGGCCATCTTCGCCGCGCTCGCGGCCGTCCTGCGGCTGGCCACGGGCTCGTGGCCCGAGGCGCTGATGATCACGGGCGGCGTGTTCGCCGCCACGCTCCTCCTGCTGGGGGCGGCGTACCTCCAGCTGCGCAGGCTGGAGAAGACGGACCCCGTCATCATCCTGAACAAGGACCCCGCCAGCCTGCTCTGGGACGAGGATCGCATCGTCCAGAACCAGATGAGCAGCGTCATCTACATCAAGGAGCCGCTCTGGTTCAGGGGGCTGGTGCTGCGCGCCGTGCTGGCCTTCATCAACTTCTCGGCAAAGTACCTGAGCAACCAGGGGACGCTGGCGGGCATCCCGTCCATCCACTTTGCCCGCTGGGTGATCGTGGACAACGGGCGGCGGCTGGTGTTCTTCAGCAACTTCGACGGCAGCTGGGAAAACTACCTGGGCGACTTCATCGACAAGTCGCACAACGGGCTCACGGGCGTGTGGAGCAACTGCGTCGGCTTTCCGCGCACGAAGAACCTGTTCCAGGACGGCGCCACGGACGAGCAGAAGTTCAAGGCCTACTCCCGCGACAGCCAGATCCCCACGCAGGTGTGGTACAGCGCGTACCGCTGGCTGTCGGTGGACAACATCAACAACAACAGCAAGATCCGCCTGGGGCTGTACGGGCGGATGACGGCGGACGAGGCCGGGCTCTGGGTGCGCCGCTTCGGCGGATCCACCAACGTGGACAACGCCGGCGCCGCGGTGGCGCCGGCCACGAAGGACGCCGCGCCGGCGCCCGCGCCCGCGCCCGTGGTGGAGCTGGAGGACGTGCAGGGGATCGTGGCGCGCAGCTTCAACGGCCTGGAGCACGCCTTCTACGTGCCGGTCACGCTGCCGTCCGACCCCGCCGCGGCGCGCGCGTGGGTGGGCGACGTGGCCCGCGTGGTCACTCCCGGCGACGTCCGCAGCGGCGAGGTGATGAAGGCGGGGATCGCCCGCAGCATCGGCTTTACCCGCGAGGGGCTGGAGCGGCTGGGGATGGACCGAGAGACCGTGCTGACCTTCTCCAGCGAGTTCCGCGACGGGATGACGACGTCCTACAAGCAGCGCATCATGGGCGACGACGGCGACTCCTCGCCGGACAACTGGGCGTGGGGCGGCACGCACAACGCGCCCGTGCACGCCATGCTCTTTCTCTTCGCCAACAACGCGCCGCGGCTGCAGGAGCTGGTGGGAGAGGAAACGGAGCGGGCGCAGGGGCACGGCGTGACGCTGGGGACGCCGCTCGGCAGCATCATGCTCAACGACGACAAGGAGCACTTCGGCTTTCACGACGGCATCGCGCAGCCGCGGGTGACGGGCTTCCGCAAGCCGGACGACGGCGAGTCGCCCGCGCCCACGGAGAACGCCGTCCCCGCCGGCGAGGTGGTGCTGGGATACACCAACGCGTACGGCCAGCTGCCGGAGTCGCCCACGGTGCCCCCCACAGAGGCCGCCCGCGCCCTGCTGCCCCCCGCGCCGGCGGACGCGGACGATCCCGCCGCCCCCGTGCGGATGGACCTGGGCCGGAACGGAAGCTACGTCGTCTTTCGCCAGCTGGAGCAGCACGTCAAGGCGTTCTGGAGCTACCTGGACGCGCAGGCGCGGCAGGACGCGGAGCGGCGCAAGATGCTGGGCGCCAAGATCGTGGGCCGCTGGCCCAACGGCGCGCCCCTGGTGCGGCACCCGGACCAGGAGCCGGAGACGTTCGACCGCGCCACGGGCAACGACTTCATGTACTCCGGCGCGTGGGACGACATCCGCGGCGACAAGTGCCCGCTGGGCTCGCACATCCGCCGCACCAACCCGCGTGACGGGATGGCGCCCGGGCCCGCCAGCTCGCTGCTGGTGGCCGACCGCCACCGCCTGCTGCGCCGCGGCCGCGCCTACGGCGAGCCGGTGACCACCTCGTTCGACCCGGCGGAGATCCTCGCGTCCGACAAGCCGGACACGGGGCGCGGGCTGCACTTCATCTGCTTCAACACGGACCTGGGGCGCCAGTTCGAGTTCGTGCAGAGCACGTGGGTCAACAGCATGAAGTTCGACGGGCTGTACCGCGACGCGGACCCGCTCATCGGCGCGCACGCGGACCCCGCCACGGCGGCGCACCCCGAGCAGGTGACCGATTTCACCATGCAGCGCTGCCCCGTGCGGCACCGCGTGCAGGGCATCCCCCGCTTCGTCACGACGGTCGGCGGCGCGTACCTGTTCATGCCCGGCCTCAAGGCGCTGCGCTACCTGGCCACGGAAGGCTGATTCGGCCGGCCTGGATGGATGAGACCGAGCCCCGGCGCCGCGATGGCGCCGGGGTTCGGCTCGTTCTGCCTTTCAGCGGCTCAGAGCGCCTGCCTGCACGGATACACGCCGAACGTTCCAACGCCGCGGCACGTGTCGTCGAACACGGTGCAGGCGCCGTCGCACGACGGCGAATGGGATCGGAGACAGGCACGGCGGCTCGTCGGGCCATTCCGGGACGGGGATCGTCGGTCATCGCGCGGAATCTTTGCCCCGCGGCGGCGATTGCGGTAAACTCCCGCCCTCTCGGGGACTCCACAATGGCGGACGTGATGGGATCATCAGCAATGAGCACCAGCTTTTTCGACGACCTGCAGGCCCGCGGCCTCGTGCACACCGCCAGCGAAGGCGTGCGGGCGCTGTTCGAGGCCGGGCCCGTGACGGCCTACATCGGCTTCGACCCCACGGCGAGCAGCCTGCACGTGGGCTCGCTCCTTCCCATCGTCGCCCTCATGCGGCTGCAGCGCGCGGGGCACAACGCCGTTGCGCTGGTGGGCGGCGGCACGGGGATGATCGGCGACCCCAGCGGCAAGACGGTGGAGCGGCAGCTGCTCACCCGCGCGGACGTGGAGCGCAACGTCCAGGGGATCCGCGACACGATGGGCCGCTTCCTGGACTTCGAGGGGCCGCACGCGGCGCGGGTCATCGACAACCACGAATGGCTGAGCGGGCTGGGGCTCATCGAGTTCCTGCGCGACGTGGGCAAGCACTTCACGGTCAACTACATGCTGGCCAAGGACTCCGTGTCGCGCCGGCTGGAGCAGGAGAGCGGCCTGTCCGTGACGGAGTTCGCGTACTCGCTGCTGCAGGCCTACGACTTCGCCGTGCTCAGCGACCGCTACGGCTGCCACCTGCAGATGGGCGGCAGCGACCAGTGGGGCAACATCACCGCCGGGATGGAGCTCATCCGCCGCACCCGCGGCCGCCACGCGCACGGCATCGTCCTTCCCCTCGTGACCACCAGCGCCGGCGTCAAGTTCGGCAAGACGGAGGCGGGGACGGTGTGGCTGGACGCCGAGCGCACCTCGCCCTTCCGCTTCTTCCAGTTCTGGCTGAACACGGACGACCGCGACGTGGAGCACTACCTCAAGGCGTTCACCTTCCTGGAGCTCGACGCAATCGCGGGGGTGATGGCGGAGCACGCGCAGAACCCCGCCGCCCGCGCGGCCCAGCGCCGCCTGGGCGCCGAAGTCACGCGCCTGGTGCACGGGGACGACGGCCTCGCGCGCGCCGAGCGGGCCACGGGCGTGCTCTTCGGCAGCGTGGCCGCGCAGGAGCTGCCCGCGGCGGAGCTGCTGGACGTGTTCGCCGACGTGCCCTCCACGGAGGTAGAGCGCGCGCGGCTGGAGGGGGAGGGGCTCGCAGTGGTGGACCTGCTGGCGGAGGCGGGCGTCGCTGCGTCCAAGGGCGAGGCGCGGCGCCTGATCCAGGGCGGCGGCGTGTCGCTGAACGGTGCGCGCGTGGCGGCTATCGACCAGCGCGTCCGCGCGGAAGACGCCATCGACGGCCAGGTGCTCCTGCTCCGCAAGGGCAAGAAGGACAACCACGTCGTCCGCGTCACGGGCTGATCCGGCATCCTGGCCTTTACTGCTTCAACGCAGAGTTCGCGGAGTAGAACAGAGAGTACGCAGAGAACTGATCGGTGCAGTTCTCTGCGTACTCATCTTTTGAACTCCGCGAACTCTGCGTTCCAATCCGTTCGTCTTCCCATCGCTGGCGGTTGGACGGCGGACGCGGCAGATTGCCCGCGTCTTCCTTCCTGACCTGACGTTCTCGCTGCCTTCCCGCCCGTGATCCCATCCGCCGAAGAATCGCCGTTTCACGCGGCGCCCGTCCGCCAGGTGCTCACCGAGCGCGAGGAGCGCTTCGAGCGCATCCGCCAGCGCACGGGGCTCGTGCTGGCGCCCCTCGTCTTCACGGCGCTGTTGCTGGCGCCGCTGGGCGGGATGAAGCCCGAGGCGCACCGGCTGGCGGCGGTGATGGCGGCCGTCGTCATCCTGTGGATCACCGAAGCGCTCCCAATGCCCGTCACGGCGCTGCTGGGCGCGGCGGCGGCGGTCGTGCTGCGCGTGGCGCCCGCGAAGGAGGTGTTCGCGCCCTTCGCCGATCCGCTCATCTTCCTGTTCATCGGCTCGTTCATCATCGCCCGCGCCATCTTTCTCCACGGCCTGGACCGGCGGATGGCGTACGGCGTGCTGGCGATGAAGTGGATCGGCGGGCGGCCGTCGCGCGTGCTGCTGGCGTTCGGCGCGGTGACGGCCACGCTGAGCGCCTGGATGTCGAACACGGCCACCACGGCGATGATGTTCGGCATCGGCATGTCCATCCTGTCCGTGATGATGGCCGGCGGCGGCGACGGCCGCCCCACTATCGACCCCCGCTACGCCACGGGATTGATGCTGATGACGTCGTTCGCCGCGTCCATCGGCGGCCTGGCGACGCCCGTGGGCACGCCGCCCAACGTGATCGGCATCGGCTTCATCCGCGGCATGCTCAACGAGGACGTCACCTTCTTCGAGTGGATGGCCGTCGGCGTGCCCGTCGTCGTGCTGCTGTTCATCTGCCTGTACCTGTACCTGAACGCGCTTTCCCCCGCCGGCGTAAAGACGCTCGGCGACAGCACGGAGGTCATCCGCCGCGCGCGCGACTCGCTGGGCCCCTGGTCGCGCGGGCAAAAGTCCGTGGCGATCGCGTTCGGCGTGACGGCGGTGCTGTGGATCACCCCCGGCCTGTTCGCGCTGACCATGGGGGAGACGAGCGGCATCTACCGCCAGATGAGCGCGCGCCTCCCGGAATCCGCCGCAGCGTTGCTCGGCGCGCTGCTCCTCTTTCTGCTGCCCGGCAACGACGGCGCGCGTGCGATCACCTGGGAGGAGGCGGCGAAGATCGACTGGGGGGTGATCCTGCTGTACGGCGGCGGGTTTGCGCTGGGCGTGCTCTCGTTCCAGACGGGCCTGGCCGAGGCCGTGGGTCGCGGGCTGACGGGCATCCTCCCCGTCCACGGCGAGTTCGGGCTGCTGTTCGCGTCCGTGGTGGTGGCCGTGCTGGTGTCGGAGACCACGTCCAACACCGCGTCGGCCAACATGGTGGTGCCGGTGGTGATCTCCATTGCCGTGGCGCAGGGCGCGGACCCGTTCGTCCCCGCGCTGGGTGCGACGATGGCGGCCAGCCTGGGCTTCATGCTCCCCGTCTCCACGCCGTGCAACGCCATCGTCTACGGCTCCGGATACGTGCCGCTGATGCGGATGGTGCGCTACGGCATCATCCTGGACCTGATCGGCATCGTGGTCATCACCGGCGCGGTCTGGATGCTGGCGCCGCTGCTGCGGTGAACGGAAGTGCGAACGAGCGAGAAGTGCGGAAGTGCGGAAGTGCGAAAAGGCCGGCCTCCTGCGTGGAGGCCGGCCCCGTTTTCAGAGCGGGGGCGACAGGTACGGGGATGGGCGGCGATAGGCACCCCCGGCCTGTGCGGCGCCGCTGAGGCGCTGGATGCGCTCGGGGTGGCGCCGGTCGAGCACGTCTTCCTTGGCGGCGAGGAGCAGGCCACGGACCAGGTCGCTGTCCTTGGCGATCCCCGCGGCCCGCGCCTGCGCCCGCGCATCCTCCAGCAATTCCGCCGGCACGCGCAGGGAGACGCGCGCCCGCGCCGGCGCGTCCGCCAATTCGGACTCCGCCAGCAGCCGCACGCGTTCGGCGAGCGCCGGGTCGCGCATGAGCTCGGCCAGGTAAAAGCGCAGCACCGCCGGCCGGAACGCCTGCACCGGCGCGGCGAAGTCCCGGGCGAGCAGGTAGATCACGTCTTCCAGGTGCGTCGGGATGCGCGCCTCCAGCTGCTCTTCCTTGAGCGGCACCCGCACTTCGCGGATCCGGGGCGTGGACTGGGCGGGGATGCCGGTGGTGGTGCCACATCGCACGCACATGTCGAGCAGCACGCCCGGCACCTCGAGACTCGTTCCGCTGCTACTCGTCTCGTGATAGGTACCCACCTGCATGCGCGTGTCCACCTCGGACGTGCAAGCGGGGCAGCCGCCGATACCCCGGTCGCCTTCCTTCCATAGGTGCCGCGTCACCTGTGCACGCTGACGACCACGGCGAGTCCGCGGTGCCAGTAGGCCTTTATGTACCACCGCTCGCCTCCCACGGTTGGGGTAAAGATGTGACAGTCTGCGTCGCGGAAGTGATGCCTGCTCGTACTGTACTCCCATCCTGCACAGCGCAGGAGCAGCCGGACCACCAATTCTTCGTTCGCTGCGCCACTCTGCAGCAGGTTCTTCTCCTCGGCATCCGCACGCTCTTCGTTGATGTACTGCTTGGACCGCAGTGCTTCCACCAGCAGCGTCCGGTACTCCTTGAACCCCATCCGCCTCTCCCTGGATTGTACGACGTGAGTCGTGCAAATGTCAAGT
>DATING010000848.1:0-2100 GCA_035474555.1 Longimicrobium sp.
CTCCACCTCGCGGCGGGCGCGCACCTTGTCCGTGACGTCCGCCGCCACGCTGGCGATGGCGTACACGGCGCCGCCCGCGTCGCGCAGGGGCTGGTATCCCACGTCGAAGAAGTGCTCCTCCACGAGCCCGTCGCCGTCGCGGTCCAGCCACACGCGCCGCTCCGCCGCGAAGAAGGGCTCCCCCGTCTCGTACACGCGGTCCAGCACCTCGGGGTATCCCTGGTCCGCGATCTCGGGGAACGCCTGGCGAAAGGACCGGCCCAGCAGGGGGCGCCCGCCGCCCGGCGACTCGGCGTAGCGGGGGCTGATGAGCGTATAGACGTGCTCCGGCCCCTCCATCACCGCCACGGCCAGCGGCGCCTGCTCCAGCACGTCGCGAAAGCGCATCTCGCTGGCGCGCAGGGCGATCACGGCCTCGTCCAGCGCCTCCGTCTGCGCCTCCAGCTCGGCCGCGTTCTCCTGCAACTCGGTGTTGACGGCCTCCAGCTCGATCTGCTGGTCGGCCATCTGCTCGTTCTGGGTCTCCAGCGTGCGGCGCGCCTGCTCCAGGGCGTCGTTGGCGTGGCGCAGCTCGCCGTTGGCCTCTTCCAGCGCCCGGGCGTGCGCCTCGGCGGAGCGGGTGGCCCGGCGCAGCTCCGCCTCGGCCTCCTTGCGCGCCGTGACGTCCTGCACGGTGCCGATAAGCCGCAGGGGCCGCCGCTCGCGCGGCACGCCCTCGAAGAGCATGCGTCCGGACGCGGCGGCCCAGCGCTCGGTGCCGTCCGGGCGCACCACGCGGTACTCGGCGTGGTAGCGCCCCTCGCCCCGGGGGTCCGCCGCGGCGGACAGGGCGGCGGCAACCCGCGGGCTGTCGTCGGGGTGCACGTGGCTGGCGAGGATCTCCAGCCGGTCCACGGGCGCGTCGCCGGCAAAGCCGAAGATCTCGCGGACGCGGGGATCGAACGAGGCCTGGTCCGTCCGCACGTCCCACTCCCAGGTGCCCATCTCCGCCGCGTCCACGGCCACCCGGTTGCGCGTCTCGCTCTCCGCCAGCTCCAGCTGGTAGCGCCGCATCTCCACCTGCGCCGTGGTGTCGAACAGGCTGACCATCACGCCGCCCACGCCGCCGCTCTCGTCCGGGACGGGGCTGTAGCACAGGGTGATGTACACGTCGTCGGCGGGCATGCCGGGGCCGCGGCGGCGCAGGCGGTACAGCTGGTCCTGGAAGAAGACCGTTTCGCCGCGCAGGACGCGCGCGTAGACGGGCTCGTTGAAGGCCCACGCCTCGGGCCAGCACTGCCGGGTGGGAACGCCCAGCCCCCAGGGGTGCTTGGCGCCCAGAAAGGGGATGTAGCCGTCGTTGTAGACCTGGATGAGCTCCGGCCCCCAGAGCACGATGTGGGGAAAGGCCGAGGCGAGCACGATGCCCACGGCCGTGCGCAGGCTCTGCGGCCATGCGTCCGGCGGTCCCAGCGGCGTGGCTGCCCATTCCATCTCGCGGCAGCGCGCGCGCATCTCTCCTTCTCCGGCGAAGAGCACCGCCGCGGCGCCCGTGCTTCCCGTGTCGTCCATGCCGCCCGCGCGTCCCCGTTTTCCCATGCTGCCGTTTACCCGTTGCGCGCCATAAACTTGGCGTCCGGACAGGGTTTGCACAATCCGCTACCGGACCGATACAGGGACACGCGGGGCCAAACATGTGTTGCATCGGGGGATGCGTCCCGTCCCAGCAGAGCGAATGAATTCGCCGCAACGAACACACGAAGTCCGCCTGCGCGGACTGTCCGTCGCGGGCGAGTGCCACGCCAGGACGGGCCCCGCGGGGGAATGAAGTTCTCCCCCTCCTGGGGGCGGAGCGGGGGAGGGACCTCGGTCCGCGGGTCCGCCGCACGTACGTACATCCGAGATCCCTCCTCGGCATGCTGCCGCGTTTTAAGAGACAAAAGAATGGGGAGTAACGTAGTTCCTCCTCATCCCTCTCATCCCATGACGCCTTTCGGTGAGACATGAAAGGGCCCGTGATCGATGGACAACGGATGGAGCAGTGTCGTATCAGATCTGGATTGGCGCATAGGGTACGCGATATGCATCATACCAAATACGACGTTAAAAGCTGCGGAGAGG
>DATING010000849.1:0-13095 GCA_035474555.1 Longimicrobium sp.
CATCCGGGCAAGCGCTGGATCCAGCCCCGCCAGCGTGTACACGTACTCCGCCGCCGGACGGAGCGGAGGAGCGGCCAGCACCTGCACGGTCAAACGCTCCGCCTGGCGTGCGCGCGCAAAGAGGTCGCCCGCCTCCTGCGCCCGCAGGATCGCCAGGGCGTGGGCGCCGATTCGCCACACACTCGCAACCGGCGGAGCACCATCCAACGACACGGACACTCGCACGGGGACAATGCTGGAATCGCCGGCAAGGTGAAGTCCTGCCGCAAGTCCGCCGGGCTCACCGCCACAGGACCACACCAGCTCGCCGGTGCCCGCATAGCCGTCCGGCTTGAGCAGCGCGTGGCTCATGCTGTCGTGTCTTGCATCGAGATAGATATCCACGTTGCCGATCCGCTCTTGCTGTTGTGCATTCGCCTGGGTCGCGCAGCACAGGGCAAGAACGGCGATCCGGAACCCCGGGGGGAGATTCATGGCGTGCGTACAGGAACGGGAGGATGAATGAACCGGTCCGTCGGCGAGGACCGGAAGGCGACCCGCGGCGGGCCTGGGCGGGCCCCTCCGGCGCGGACTCATCGTACTCGGGACGGCTCCGCCGATCAATAGTCTCCATCAGGGCGCACACCTGCATCCTAACCGATCCACTCCGCCACGCATGCAAAGAGCCCCAGCGCGTGCGCCAGGGCTCCCGTGTTCTCCTTCATCTTCGCCCGCGGATGTGCGGTATCAGGTCCGTGCGCCCGCCGCTACGCCGTCGCCAGCGCGAAGTGCTCGCCGAACCACGCCTGCCAGTCCGATTCCGCCTGCGCGGCGGCGGCGGGCGCGTCGGGGCCGTACAGGTACAGACGCATGGTCAGGTACACCTGCCCGCCCATGGCATGCGGCACCAGGTGCGCGATCCCCGGCGCCGGCTCGTCCAGCCGAAGGAGCAGGTCCTCCGGCCACGCCGGCTGCCCCGCCCACTCCACCGTCCCCGCCATCCGCGGCGCGTCCGCCGGCGTGCCCACGCGCTGCCCCACCGTGGCGCCGAACAGCCCCAGCGGGCGCGTCCACGCCTCCCACGCGGCCTCCTTGGGGAGCGGCGCCACCCCCATCAGCTGCACCTGCACGCCGCGCTCGCCGCGGAAGTGGGTCAGGAACAGCCGCAGCACGCGGAAGAACGCCGGCCAGCCGAACGTGAAGCCCTCGAACTGGTTGTCCCACGCGTCGCCGTCCGCGAACCAGCTGTGCACCACCCGCACGGTGCACGTCCCTCCCTCGTGCGCCTCCACGATCCACTCCGTGGCGATGGTGGGTGCATCGGGCCCCATGTCGTTGCTTTCGGCCACGAAGCTGTGGGGCGGATTCCACCGGGTGATCTGCGCCACCGAGTCCATCCCGGGGCCAAAGCTCGACACGACGGAGCCGCCCACGCGCTCGTCCACCTGGCAGGGCACGAACCAGGACGTGACGCCGGGCCCTGTGGCGATGGCGTCCCACACCTCTTCCGGCGTGCCGGGGACCTCCACCTCGGCCTGGACGGAGCGGCGGCCGGATTCGTCCTTGTGTACGGGCATCAGTTCTCCTGGGGTTGGGGTGCGACGGGCAGCGGGTGCGCGACGATCACCAGCCGGTGCGGCCGTCCGCCGGGCGCCTGCTCGTCGTGGTAGCGGGCGGCCAGCGCGTTGACCGCCTGCGTGAGCTCGTGCGTGAACGCGGCCCGGTCCGCGGGGGACCGGAACCGGATCTCGGTGTCGATGGAAAGCGTCGCCAGGTTCTTTCCCGCCGCCTGGGCCCCGCGCAGCAGCCCGCTCACCTCGCGGATGATGCGCGCGGCCAGGGCCACCAGGTAGCTGGCGGACAGCCGGTCGCCCCGCTCGGGCCCGGCCGCGGCGTGCCCCATGGCGCCCGGCGCCACGAGGTACGAGGCCGCGCTGGCGACGAGGAGCCGTTCCGTGATGCCGCCCCACTGGCGCGTTCCGGCCTCCCGCACCAGCCCGTGCGCCTCCAGGGCGCGCAGGTGGTAGTTGACCTTTTGCCGGGTGATTCCCACGCGCGACGCCAGCCCCGCGGCGGATGCCGGCTCCGCGAGCTCCGCCAGCAGGCGGCTGCGCACCGGCTCCAGGGCCACCACCGCCGCGGCCGGATCGTCGATGACTTCGAGATCGTTCATGGACTCGATTCTAGCTTTGACAAAATTAGTTGTCAAGGATGATTCGAGGATGCGGACGGATGCACGTGACGCTTTCCTTCGAACGGATCGGGCATCCGGCCTGAGCGGCTGAAGCCGCCGCAACGACTGCGGAAAGCCCCACAAACTGCGTGGGGCTTCAACAGCTTTGACAACGGAATCCGGCCGGTCAGCCGCTCACCGTCCGAACCCTCGCTACCGAACGACTTCGCCTGTGCAGGGAGCCTGCACCGTCCCCCGGCACTCCGCCCGTGACGGGAGTCCGCGCAGGCGGACTTCGTGTGTTCGTTGCGGCGAATTCATTCGCTCTGTCCCCTCCGCAGAGAGAAACTCTGCTCTGCCCGCCCGTGCGGACGCGGATCGGCTGTCCATCAACGAGACAATCTTTGTCGAATGTTCGTCACGCACGGTGAACCGGGGGCGGCATGGTGGTTGACGCCCCCCCGCCCCCCCAACAACGGGGAGCAATCACAAGCCAGGAGGTGACGCATGCGAGCGATGGTGTACCGAGGACCGTACCGCATCCGGGTGGAGGAGAAGGACATTCCGCCCATCGAGCACCCCAACGATGCCATCGTGCGGGTAACGAGGGCGGCCATCTGCGGCTCCGACCTGCACCTCTACCACGGGATGATGCCGGACACCCGCGTGGGCCACACGTTCGGGCACGAGTTCATCGGCGTGGTGGAGGAGGTGGGCCCCTCCGTGCAGAACCTGAAGCGCGGCGACCGGGTGATGGTGCCGTTCAACGTCTTCTGCGGGTCGTGCTTCTTCTGCGCGCGAAAGCTGTACGCCAACTGCCACAACGTGAACCCCAACGCCACGGCCGTGGGCGGCATCTACGGCTACTCGCACACCACGGGCGGCTACGACGGCGCCCAAGCGGAGTTCGTACGCGTCCCCTTTGCCGACGTGGGCCCCAGCATCATCCCCGAATGGATGGACGAGGACGATGCCGTGCTGCTGACGGACGCCTGCCCCACCGGCTACTTCGGCGCGCAGCTGGGCGACATCCAGGCGGGCGACGTGGTGGTGGTGTTCGGCGCGGGGCCCGTGGGATTGTTCGCGGCCCGGTCGGCGTGGCTGATGGGCGCGGGGCGCGTGATCGTCATCGATCACCTGGAGTACCGGCTGGAGAAGGCGCGCGAGTTCGCCTTCGCGGAGACGTACAACTTCGCGGAGTACGACGACATCGTGCTGCACATGAAGAAGATCACCGACTGGCTGGGCGCCGACGTGGCCATCGACGCCGTGGGCGCCGAGGCGGACGGCAGCTTCATGCAGCACGTGTCGTCGTCCAAGCTCAAGCTGCAGGGCGGATCGCCCGTGGCGCTCAACTGGGCCATCGACAGCGTGCGCAAGGGCGGCACGGTGGCCGTGGTGGGCGCGTACGGGCCCATGTTCAGCGCCGTCAAGTTCGGTGACGCCATGAACAAGGGGCTCAACATCCGCGCCAACCAGACGAGCGTAAAGCGCCACTGGCCGCGGCTGTTCGAGCACATCCGCAACGGCATCTTCAAGCCCAGCGACATCGTCACGCACCGGGTGCCGCTGGAGCACATCGCGGAGGGATACCACATGTTCAGCGCCAAGCTGGACAACTGCATCAAGCCCATCGTGGTCCCGAACTGAGGGAGGATACGGACGATGTCAAACCTGACCGAAGCGCAGCGGGACACGCAGACGGGGCGCATTCCCCGGGCGTACTGGGCGTCGACGGAGCGCGCCGCGCCGCCGCTGGAGGAGGTGCGGGCGCGCATCCCCGGCTGGGGGGTGGACCTGGACTACGCGGACCGGCCCGCGGCGCCCATGGAGGACTTCGATCCCGGCGCCACCAACGCGCACTGGGACTTTCCCGAGCGGCAGCCGCAAAAGTGGCCGCGGGAGATGTCGCCGGAGCACGGCATCCTGCCGCCCGTGTTCGGCACGGCGCAGCCGCCGCGCGGCATCTCGGGCGCCATCCGCCGCTACGCCTACACGTTCAGCGAGGGGCGCGCCTCGCACTGGCTGCTGCTGCTGGCGGCGGACCGCGTCGACGTGCTGGAGAGCAACCTGGGGTCCGCGCTCAAGGGCAAGCCCGACAACCCGCTCACGGAGACGGGCGTCCTCGCCGAGTTCAAGCGCCACGGCATCCGCTCGCGGGTGGGGCAGAACCGCGTGGATGTGAACCACCAGTGGATGGACCCGCTGATCGTGGCCGCCCCGTGGGTGATCGGCGGGTTCGCCGCGTTCGCCGCCGGCCGCGCCCTGTCCCGCGCCCTGGGTGCCGGCGACGAGGGCGACTTCCGCCGCGCCGTCCGCGCCCGCCGGGAATCGGCGCGGATGCCGCGGGCCGACGTGGAGGTGGACTACGCCCGCAGCGGCGACGACTGGGCCGCGCCCACGTACTGATCCACGGACGCGCAGATGCACGAAGGCCCCGCCGGCGACGGCGGGGCCTGATCGTTTCACTCATATTTTCGTTTCCAGCCGCGTACAGCGCCAGCTGACTTTCTCCTGCGGAGGTTGCCCTCCTGCCACCTCAGACATACAACTCACGTGAAGTCGAACTCTGCCAACAAGACCCCTACGAGGTCATAGCGCCCAATACTATGCCATGCGTCCTTCGCGGCATCTACGTGCAAACGGCGCTGGCTCTTGTCGGCCGCTACGTGTGCCAGTCGTAGATTGGCCAATCCGATTGAGTACGGCTCGGGGATGCGCTTGTAGAGCGCTAAAGCTTGTTCGTACCGGGCGCGTGCGGTTTCATAATCAGAGCGCACGCGAAAAATCTCACCCAATCCTACGAGACAATTGGCTTCTCCCTGAATAAATTCAAGACGCCTGTAGAGTGGAAGTGCCGCCGTATAGTGGATGAGTGCGGTCTCGTAGTCAGAGCGCTCGAAGGCAATCTCGCCAAGGCGTGAATAACAGTTAGCTTCTCCTAGAACGGAACCAACGCGCTTGTACAAGGAAAGCGCAGTTTCGTAGGAGGTGCGCGCGGCCTCATGGTCGGAATCCACGAGGATTCCGCCCAAGCTGAAGATACAATTGGCTTCGCCAACAACGGATCCAACACGTCTATACAGTGGAAGTGCTTTCGCAAAGAAAAGCTTCGCGGTGTCGTTATCAGAATAGGCGAGCGCGATATCGCCCAAGCATTCGATGCAACTAGCTTCGCCAAAATTATTACCGGCGCGTCTGTAAAGCGGGAGCGCCTCCTCGTAACGAATGCGTGCCGTCTCGTGGTCAGAACGCGCACGGGCGACGTCACCCAGATATTCGATGCATCTAGCTTCCTCGCCAGTGTCACCGATGTGGTTGCAAAGCGCTAGAGCCTCCTCAAAGCGCGTCTGAGCGATCCCGGTGTCAGAGCGTTGAAAGGCGATCAAACCCAAACACAAGAAGCACTGGGCAGCAAGATCGTCCGCCTGTCTAGACTGGGCGACAAGCACCGCCTTCTCCAGCGGCATCGTCGTCCCAACACCTGTAAATCGAATAAACGTGGCAAGATGGATGGCAGCTTGGATCGCTGTTTCGCTGTCAGGCCCATCGAGTGACTTCATGATCGCGAATTCCATGTTCTCGACCTCCGGTGTGAGGCGAGCGACCGCCTCTGCACCGCCCTCGTCCCCAGGCTTGCTGGCAAGCGAAGTCGCCAGCTCCTGATAATATGAGAGCGCCACCTTCAGATCGTCCGCCTCAGGCGGATGCTCTCGGTGCACGTACTCACGCAGTGGTGCCAGCAGGCGAAGCCGGTCTGCCTCATAAAACGCCAGCCCCACCTGCCGCAGCACAGTCGCGGCACGAGTGCCAACATCCGGGAGAACTGCCTCAAGGTCACCACGTGCCACTCCGCCGGGCAGAATACCGAAGACCGAGAGCAGCCGTCGCGCCTCATCGGTCATGCGCGGGCCCTGGATAGAGATCTCGTAAGAAGCCTCGATATTCAGCAGGCGGTCCGTTCCCCCGGCACGCTTGAGCATGCGGGTCCGCTCGGTTTCCCAGCGCGCCCACGTGTCCGCTAAGTCAGGCTGGCCTTCAGCCGCATTCGCCATCAGGGTGATCGCCAGGGGAACGCCGTCCAGGGCACGCAGCAGCCGGTCGAGGTCTGGATCACCGGCGAACTGGTCACCCGCAATGGCGAGAAAGACCTTCCGCGCGTCGGGTAGCGGGAGACTGAGGGGCTGGATCGGCTGCCGCCAGCGTACTCCCATCGGCCGGCTGTAGCCACGCAGGGAAGCGATCAGGGCCAGTCCGGGCAGCGCAGCGATCTGAGCGAACAGTTCCTCCACCCGAAGCGTATCCCCTTCCCAGGGCGTCTCGGCATTGTCGATGGCCAGCGCCGCCGGTGCTGCCGCCAACTCGGTGATGAGCGCTGACTCCACCTGCGGACCCACCGGGATTCCAAGCGCGGTCGCAATTGCCGCAGCAAACGCCTCGCGTGTGCGTGCCGCGTCGCAGCGGATGAAGAACCGCCGCGTACCGTAGCGCTCCGCGACGCGGCGATCATTGAGCGCAACCAGGGTGATGGTGCTCTTGCCGATTCCCGCCGGCCCCAAGATGGGGAGCGGCTCGGGCTGGTCCCCCAGCAGCGTCGCGACTAGTTCCTCGATCTCGGCGTCGCGTCCAAAGCAGATGGGTGCGGGCGGAAGCGTGGCCGCCGGTACCGGGATCGCTGCTAGTGTGCTCGAGGCCGCGTCCTTTGCGGCAGGGCGAAGGTCGCGCAGAAAGGGCGCGAGGTCGCCGTGGCCGGGTCCGTAGCCGAGAACGAAGATCCGCTGCTCGTCGGGATGTCCGGCTTGCAGGGCAGCGACTTCCCCATCCCGGGCGAGCCGGAAGTGCCTGTACTCGGAGCCGGCGAAAATGCTCTCGGACCACCGGAGGAGCGCGCCGAAGTTGGGATCGGCCAGCCCGTCGCCGCAGCCGACGAAGAGAATGGTGTTCAGCGAACGGATGGCGCGCTGCATCGTCTGCGCGTGCGCATCTCCCAGCACCTTCTCGTAGTCGCGGACGCCGAGCACCACGGACTCGGGATCCTTCCAGTGCCCGTGCAGGTGGAGAATGCCGGTTTCCTCCCCGCGCAGCACCCGCTCCACGACCGCGCCGTCCCTCCACGTCACCGGCTGAAGACCGGTCACCTCCTCGATCAGGCCGTCGTAGTTGGTCGTAGCCAGCGTCACGCCGAGATCCTGGAGCGCCTCGATCACCTCGCGCTGCTCACCCTTGAGCTCGCCTACGGTCTCCCGGAGCCAGCGCCGCCATTCACCTCCCTTGGGCGCGCCGAGCTTGCTGGACACGACCTCGGCGGCGGCGAGCATCATGTCCAGATCGCCGGAGTCGATCTGGGCGTGGAGGATCTTGGTGTGGGCCTCCGTCAATCCGCTCGTCGGCAACTCCACGCAGGAGTCCACCCCGTGGTGCAGGAGCCCATGCCACGACGCCGCACGCTGATTGTTCGTCGCGCCGACGGACACGCCAGCGCCCACGATCACCACCACGTTGCCTGCATCGATCTGCCGCTGAAGATCGTCGCGCAGCTTCTTGCCGGTCATCGGTCAGTAAGGAAGTCGGGTGGGGGTCGGAGGCGACGACAGCTGGTGCGGATCGTCCGTACGGAGGGAGAATCGTACTCGCGAGCGTGTCAAGCCGCATGGATCGGGCCGTTCTCTCCACCCGATTTTGCCCGTCCGCAGGAGAAGCTGGCTGTCACCCAATGCCACCCATAACCGTATCTGGCCTCACCCGGGCAGCAGACGCGCACAAACGCAGAAGACCCCGCCGTCGCCGGCGGGGCCTTCCGTCATCGTCCTCGAAATCCAGGCGCCGGCTTACCGGCCGATCCAGTAGCTGGCCTTGATGACGAAGATGTTGTCCGGGCGCTGCTTGAAGATGGCGCCCGCGTCGCGCGAGAAGTCGAAGTCGCCGTACAGCTCGCCCCCGGCGCGCTGCTGCTGCCACACGAAGAAGAGCGTGGAGCCGGGGCGGTACTCCCAGCGCAGCACCGCGTTGCCCCGCAGCGACCGCACGTTCAGGTCCGGGTTGGAGAACGCGAACGCCTGCGCCGAGCGCCCCCCCGCCACCGCGCAGTTGCCGTTGGGATCCGCCGTGTACCGGTTGGCCGCCTCGTCAAAGCAGATGCTGCCGCGATCCTGGCCGTACACCGCCATCTCGGTGGTGCGCGTCCCCGTGAACTCCTTGAACCGCGAGTACTTGCCCGCGAACACGTACGGCTGCGCGTACAGCTCCAGGGTCAGCGTGGGCGTGAACGTCCAGTTCAGCCGCGTGGTCATGGAAAAGATGTTCTGCGAAATCTCGCTGAACAGCGCCCGCTGGCCAAAGAAGTGGGTCGCCGTGGAATCGGCGAAGCGGGTGACGAACTGCGTGACGTTCTTGTCGTACACGTAGTTGGGCCCCACCGTCAGCGACACGTTGGGCGCCGGCTTGAAGCGGAGGCTCGCCTCCACCCCCACGTAGCGTCCCCCGCCCGTGTCTTCGCTGTAGTTGTACGCGTTGGAGAACACGAACGGCTTGCGCGGGTCGGTGTTGAACCGGGTGTGCAGCAGGTAGGCCCCCGTCCTGCGCACCGCCGGCCCGCCCCGCGTCAGCCGGTCGTCGATGGACGACTGGTGCAGCTCCGTGTAGAACACCACGTTCCAGTAGTTGGGAAGCTGCCCGCCCGTGTACGCGTGCAGCCTGCTGCCGGTCCCGTCGCCGTCGTAGTTCCACTCGGACTGCCCGCCCAGGATGGCCGTCCAGTTGCGGAAGTGCCGCGTGGGCTTGTTCCACTGGCGCGACACGTTGACCAGGCCCCACAGCACGTCACCCCGCGTCTGGTACGAGGCATCGTTCACCTCGAAGCCGGGGCTGCGCACGTTGGCCACGCCCTCCCACAGCCAGTTGCCCGCGTCCTTGGCCATCCGCAGGTAGCCGCCGTAGCCCCGCAGCCCCGTGGCCCCGGCGTCCAGCGCGTCCGAGAACAGGCCGTTGCCGCCGCTCACCCGGTCCGGCCGCTGAAAGTAGCGCGCCGAGGAGCGCTGCAGCCGCCGGATGGCCAGCGAATCACCCGCCACGTTGGAGAGCGCCAGGTTGCCCTGCAGGTGGTACGTGCGGTTCCCCCACCACGTGTCCCCGTCCACGCCCACCGCCTCGGCGTGCCCGGGCAGGCGCTGCTCCAGCACGTCGGAGTCGAACCAGCGCAGCACCGAGGTGCCGATGGCGCCCACCGTGGTGTTGCCCCCGTTGAAGCTGCGCTTGACGCGGCTCACGAAGTAGTTGCTGGCCGGCTCCACCTCTTCGGTAAAGCGCGTGCCGGTGGTGTCCAGCCCCAGCGCGCGCCCCGACCGCGTGACGGCGTTCATCACCCCCACCTGCAGCCCGCTGGACGTGCGCCCGGTCACCTTGGCGGCGGCCAGGATGGTGCTGTTTTCCGGCGACAGCACGTACTCGGCGTCCCCCCGCGACACGACGCCCTGCGGCCGGCGGCCAATGCGGCGCGAGTAGAACAGCGTGGTCCCGCCGTCCGGGCTGGAGCAGTTCAGGCACTGGAACTCGCCGAAGTTGAACAGGCCGCTCCCCTCCACGAAGAAGGGGCGCTTCTCGGCGTAGAACGTCTCGAAGGCCGACAGGTTCACCGACGCCGGGTCCAGCTCCACCTGCCCGAAGTCGGGGTTGATCGTCGCGTCCAGGGTAAAGGTGGAGCTCAGCTGGTACTTGAGGTCCGCCCCCACGCGCATGTCGTACTCCTCGCCGCTCGTGAACGGGTTGCCCGGCTGCAGCGGCGTCACGTAGCTGGCGCGGCTCAGCGCGTACGGCACCAGCTCGATGCGGCCGCGGTTGCGCGGGGCGCGCACCCCCTCCAGGTGCCCGTACAGCGCCGGGCCCGCGCCGGCCTGGCCGCGGCGCCACGGGCTCCACATGGAGCGCTCGTTCAAGCGCTGCGCGACGCGCCACACCTGCAGTCCCCACGTCTGCACGCTGTCGCTGGGAAAGCGCAGCTGGCTGAAGGGAATGCGCATCTCCGCCGTCCACCCCAGCGAGTCGATGTTCGTCCTGGCCACCCACACGGGGTCCCACGAGGGGTCGGCGTATGGCGACGCCTGGCCCATGTCGATCTTTACGCCCGACGGGTTGACGTTGAACACCGTGCGGCCGGTGTGGTCGTGGTAGGTGTCGAAGACGAGCTCGATGTAGTCCGACTCGGTGGTCGCGTCGCGGCGGGCCAGCCGGGTGCGCACGCCCTCCGCGCCCAGCGTGTCGTACATGCGGGCGCCCACGTACAGCGCCTCGGCGTCGTACGCCAGGCGCACCTCGGTGCGCTGCGTGGCCGGCTGCCCCTGGTTGGGCTCGTACTGCACGAAGTCCGTGGCCGGCGAGGGGGACTGCCACAGCGCCTCGTCCAGCCGCCCGTCCACCACCACGCTCTCGGTGCGCTCCATCGCCCGGATGGCGGGGCGCTCGCCGGTGGCGTCGGGGCCCTGCTGCGCGGCCGCCGGAAAGGCGGCGAGCAACCCGCCGAGTACGAGGGGGAGTCTGCGACGGCGAAGCATGTTCATCAGGCCGGGGAGCAGGGGGCGGGAGGCCCCGGGTACAAAGGCGGAGCCGGTGGTTCCGGCCCGATGGTTGGTCGTTGGATGGCGCCGCGGCAGACCCGGTGGTCGAGCCCTCCTGGATCGGCGTGAGGCAGCGGCCGATGGGCATCTGCCGGTCTCCTGGCATCCACCGGCCCTTTTCCGCCAGCGTGGAGACAAACACCCTCCCGGGGGCGGATCCGCTGCGTTCGGACGCGTGGGCGCTGCCGGGGCAGCATCACGCCACGCGGCGCACGCGGAGGGTCCCTCGGGACAAGTCCGGATCGCACGCCCGGGACTCGCCCGGGTGCGCTGGAGGGACCTCGTGAAGCGAAAGCCCCGTAAACTTTACCTTCGCCGCCTTTTTGTGTCGTGAAAGTTTAACAGCGACCTTGGTGCGCGCGCAACCCATCGGTATGCCGCCTCTTAGCGCCCCTGCCCCGGCACCTCTGTCCTCGTTTTCCGCCCCCCGGGTGTCCGCACGCACACCGCGGAACGAGGGAAACGAACCCGGTTTGCGCCCACCGGCTGCGCGAGTACGAGGATGAGGCGCTTCGTCGATTGGATTGGAGCGATCGCGAACCCGTCATTCCGGCGCTGCGCGCACCCCTTGCAGGATGAAGGCGGCTCGTCTGGAGCACGAATCTAATCAACCTCCCCGGGTTTTGGGGGAGGTGCGAGCCTGAGCGAGCGGAGGGGCGTTGCGCGGGGCGGCTACACGCGGACACTCTGGACTTTTTCGATCCAGGAACGAGAGGGTTGACGGGTGCAGATGCGCCGCTTACTTTACCGTCAGGTTAAGTAACCGAACGGTTAAACACGCCATGACGAACGATCCACTCAGCGCCACGTTCTCCGCCCTCGCCGATCCCACGCGGCGGGCGATCCTGGCGCGCCTGTCAAAGGGCGAGGCCACGGTCACGGAGCTGGCGGAGCCGTTCGACATGAGCATGCCCGCCATCTCCAAGCACCTCAAGGTGCTGGAGCGCGCCGGCCTCATCGAGCGGGGGCGCGAGGCGCAGTGGCGGCCCTGCCGGCTCCAGGCCGAGCCGCTGCGGCAGGTGGAGAGCTGGGTGGAGCAGTACCGCGCGCACTGGGAGCAGCGGTTCGACCGACTGGATGCGTATCTCCGTGAACTTCAGGCCCGGGAGAAGAGCGATGACGGCAGCAGCAGCGAGTAGCGTGGACGCCACGCAGGTGGGATGGGAGGACGGCGAGCTGGTGATGACCCGTGTGTTCGCCGCGCCGCGCGAGGCGGTGTTCCGCGCGTGGACCCGGCCCGAGCACTTCGCGGCGTGGTTCGGCCCGGCGGGCTCTTCCCTTCCCGTTTGCGAGATGGACGCGCGCCCGGGCGGCCTGCTGCGCTACTGCCACCGCTTCGGCGACTACCCGGACGTGTGGATCGGCGGGCGGTACAGCGAGGTGGCGCCCCCCGCGCGCCTGGCCTGGGCCACCTGGTTCACGGACGAGGCCGGCAACCCCGTGCAGCTTCCCGGCTACCCCGCGGAGATGCACATCGCCGTCGCGTTCGACGAGCACCCGGACGGCACGCGGGTCACCCTCCGCCAGGACCTCCCGGAGGACCGGGGCGAGGTGGAGGGCTGGATGGAAGGACTGGATCGCCTGGCCAGCGCACTGGCCATTTCTCACAACCCGAACGACGGGAGGATCCCCATGCTCACCGCCACGCTCGGCGCCGGCCCGGCGCCCGCCAGCACCGCCGCGGACAACCGCGAAGCCGTCGCCACGCGCGTGTTCGACGCCCCGCGCGAGCTCGTCTTCGAGGCGATGACCAACCCCGAGCACGTGAAGCGCTGGTACGGCCCGCGCGACACGCAGCTCACCTCGTGCGAGATCGACCTGCGCCCCGGCGGACGCTTCCGCTACGTGATGAGCGGCCCGGGGGGGACGGAGATCGCCTTCTACGGCGAGTACCTGGAGGTGGAGCGCCCGTCGCGCATCGTCAACACCTGGATCTTCGAACCGTACCCGGACAGCCCCGCGCAGGAGACGGCGACGTGGGAAGAGCAGGACGGGCGGACCACGGTGCGGCTGAGCATCCGCTTCCAGACGCCCGAGGACTACGCGGGCTGGGCCGGCGCCGGCGCGTTCGGCGGCTGGGCCCAGTCGCTGGACCGCCTGGCCGAGACCGTCGCCGAGCTGTCCGCGGCGCGCGGCTGATTCCATCCGCCGTGCGGGGTCGACGGGGGCCCCGCACGGCAGAGAAACCGATCGACCGGGACCAATCCACCGAGACCGATCCACCGAGACCGATCCACCGGGACCAATTCACCGAGACCGATCCATCGGGACCGATCCACCGAAGCCCGGCCGACCGTCGGCCGGGCCGCATCCACCTTTCTTTGCCGGAGCAGA
>DATING010000850.1:0-4256 GCA_035474555.1 Longimicrobium sp.
CGCCATTTTTTCCCGTAATCGGCGTCTTCGGCGACTGGACGGGAGAGTCCGCGAAGGTGAGCGGAGCCCAGGTATGGGCGAGCAGATTCCTCGGTCGGCGCTGGAGATCCTGCACCCGCGGAGACCCCGCGGGCGCCTCCCTCGGAATGACAGTTTGGCGCGCAGGCGGGGTTCCGATTGCGTGCCGCTCAACGACATCCGCGATGAACGAGTAAACCTCCGCGTGCCCAAAGGGACTGCGGGACGGGGATCAACGCAGCGACGCCCCGCCGCGACGGATCGCGGCGGGGCGTCGTGCATCATCCAGAACGCCGTCAGGGGCGCGGGCGGGCCTGCGCGGCGGCGGCCTGCATCATCTGCTGGATCTCGGCCCAGTTTTCTTCCACGAAGCGCACGTTGCCCTCGTTCACCTGCGGGGGCGCCTGCATCCCCTGCGCGCGCATCTGCCGCACCATGGCGGCCTGCATGAGCGCGGCGGTGGCCGTGGCGTACTCGCGCGGCGTCAGCCCCGCCTTGGCGATGGCGTCGCGCACGTCCGGGATGCTGTTGAGCTTCTCGTAGATGCCGTTGGGATCGAACGCCTCCAGCCGCATGGAATCGCGCAGCTCCGGGCGGCGGGCCTGCAGCTCGCCCAGGTTCTGCCCCGCGCGCACCAGCTTGCGCAGGCCGTCCATCGTCAGCTGGTAGTTCGCCAGCACCTGCACGTTCACGGGCCCCGTCACGGGCGCCTTGAGGATGGCGTCCGCCGTCGCGGAGTCGCGCGCGCGGGCAGCCGCCGCGTTGGGCGCGGGCGCCGCGGCCTGCGGAGCGGCGGAATCCGCGGGAAGCGCCGGGGGCGCCGCGGGCCCGGCGAAGAGCGGTCCAGCGCTGTCCGCGGCGGGAGCGGCAGGCGCGGCGGACTTCGCCACGGCCTGGCTTTCATCGTCGCCGCCGCAGCCGGCCAGGAGCAGCGCGCAGGCGCCGGAGAGCAGCGCCCGGCGGAAGGGAGTCGGGATCACGAATTCCATCCGGTGTGAAATATACGCATCAGCCGGGAACGCACGTCGTCCCGCGCGCCCGCAAGAGACACGCGGCGGCGCCGGAGCGCAAGCACCGATCCGCGGGCCGATCGCACCGTGTTGGAGTCCTCCTGCCGCGAGACAGGCGGGACTCCAGAGCCGAACCGGCGACATTTAGTCAGAAATCGCTCGGCAGCGAGTTCTATCGCTTACGGAAGCTCCGTGATGGATGCCATTATCCGAAGGCGGTGGTTCTACCGCGGTACAACCACGATGGGAATGTGCACACGCCGGTGCAAACCCAGTGTTAGTGCTTGGTGGCCGTTGTAGAAGCTCTCAACAAAAAATTCGTGGGGCTGCCCCAAAGCATCGATCAGCACGATCTCGTCTTGCCCGATCGGGCCCTTGCCGCGGCGACAAAAAGTACCAAGCGCTCGAAAGATCTGCTCTGCGCTAACGGAGGGGAACCGCTCCAAGAAGAGGTTGGACGGGATGAAATGCTGAATCCACTCTCCTGGCGGGCTTCCATACCGTTCCCGGGGATGCCGGCTCACCATTCCGAATGCCGATCCCGGCATGGTCTCGACGGTACGCCACAGCGTGGAGGTCATCGTGTTTCCGAACTCTCTGCTGAGCGCGCGCACTCGCCCGAACGTCACGTCCCCACTCAACAGGCGCTCTCGAAAGGAATCCTGTAGGAACAGAAGCCGGCTGGCAGCGAAATTGGCTTCTGCCTCGATCTGCTGTTCGCAGGCGAGGCTAAGGGTCAGTTCGTTGTCACCATGCGCCATCTCGGCGTGCCAGGGGATCAGGCTGTGCCCAATCTCGTGCGCCTCGGTCCATCGATGCTTTACCGTCGGTAGTTCCGCATCGATAAGAATGCGTCGACGATCGGGGACCCACAGGGCACTTAGTTTCCTGTGCCGAATGATGTCGAGCAAAAGACCGGGGCGCTGGATCGCCTGCTTAGCGCCAACCCGGATACGGTGGATCGTCTCTTCGAGAAGAGACGTGTCGGACGATGAATAGTATTTCCGGTCAAGCGCGAGCACTTCCCGGATGAGATCGAGTTGCACCGGCGGCCCCGGGTTCCCGAGATCGCGAAGGAGCTTTGAAACCACAGCGTCGATGTCGCGCGCAGTTCGCTCGTCCAGGATGTGCGGAGCCGCCATCAGGGGGCTGAGTCAGTATTTTCTACCAGCACTTTGACGAACTCTTCCAAGGCAGCCCGCTCTGACTTCGTTAGGGCAGCCGTAGGTTCGGAACGAGCTGCAAAACGCACGGCGGCCTCCGCAAACCCAGTATCACGTATCGCAGCGAGTCCCGAGAGTTCCATCAGCTTTCGGGTCGAGACACCCAAGACACCTGCAAGCTTGAAAACCGTTCTCGGAGCGGGAGGTGAATCCTCCTCCAAGATGCTGACGAGTTCCGCTAAGCTGATGTCGGCCTGCTCAGCCAACTTTTCGAGCGTCAGCCCCCGCTGCCGCCTAGCCAGATCAAGAAACCTTGTGAATGCCCATCGTGGCTCGATTCCGCTTGGCTGCACAGCACCCGTGTCAACTGCGAGACCGCCTACACTCACGTACCCCGCAGCTTCTTCCGCGTCGGCCATGGCACGAATCCATTCGCGACTCGGAGACCACTGGTCATAAGAGTTCTTTGCCATCAGCGCCCTCCCTCCTCCAATAGGAGACGTGCTTGTTCGCGCGAAAGTTCAAAATACATCAGGTTCTGCTTCGACGGATCGCGTTCGAGGGCAGTCATGCCCAAAACAGTACGGTAGAAGTCCTCCGCCTGTGGCAGAGAATGGAGACCGATACGTCCACGGAATTCTTCTTCAAAGCTTTGGCGGACAGCTTGGATGAAGAGGAAGGTTCCGATTCCCCGATATCTGGGGCGTTGGCCGATGCCAGAAAGAGGCCAGTTCCAGGGTGCTACCTCCAGATAATCGATGTAGACGATAGGCTTACCCCGGTCATCACCCAGTCTCGCAAATTGGGAAGCCGTCTTCGTGAGCATCAAACCTTGCCAAGCACTCTCAGCAACCAATCCGTATCCGGAGACCTCGAGCCTCGCCAGATGGGCAGCCTTTTTGGTCCAGTCCCAATGGATGCTCTGCGGCCACTCCGCGCGTGATACGTCACCGGCAAGGAGTTCCTGGTGTATACGCGTCCGCTCGTCGGACCAACTCCTCTCGGCCAGAACGAAGTCGGCCCGAGACAAGCTGTCGTGAACGAATGCGGGAACGAACGCATCATCATGCGTCCGAAGGATCTCGACCGCACGCCCACTCATAGCAACAGAACCTCTGTCTTGTTGTCCTCATCCTTACCTTCAAAGAAGAGCTTGTCTCCCTCCTGAAGGCGAAGATCCACGGTCTGGTATAGCCGAAGTGCTTGGCGAACAACAGCGGTTTTAGAAAGTTCCTTTCGCGAGGCAAGCTGCTCAAGAACCTCCATTTCGGCCTCGGTAAGGTTCAGCGTCATGGTACGCTTGCTACTCATCACGCCTCCAGTGGACGGTCGACCCTGAGAGTTTAGCCGATCTCTAGCTACGATGCAAATCTAATCTTCGGTTTTTATTTGGTCAAGTCAAAACATTCTGACGAATGTCTTGTCCTAACGAGAAGTACGTAGTGAACGACCCACTACGGCATAGACATACTCAACAGAACGGCTCACCCTTGAAAACATTGAAGGACGCCACGCACCTGAATCCGGCCTACTAGTCGGACCGGCTGCGGTGGGGCTCGCCCACCAGCACCGCATGCGCTGACAGATAGTACCGTGCGACGCGATGACATGTGCCGGATGCGGAGGGGAAATCACCGTAGTGGCAGGCGAACAGGCAGGGGCGGTGATTCGAGGACTGGATCGGCGCTGACGCAGCGCATCTCGCCCGAGACGTACGAATAGTGGATCCGCCAGTCCCGGTGGCAGGGAACGTCATCGCGTCCCTGCCCCGCATCCCTTCCAAGCATCCCAAAGCCGGCGCCGCAACAGAGGCCGCCACTCTCTGGATCGAGAGGGATCTGGGGGATCAGCGGCCCGGGGACGAGGGCGAGGGCTGCAGCGGCGCCCCCCAGAGCACCGGGCAGTAGGCTTCGCGGATGCCCGGATTGGAGGGTGACCAGATGCGTGCACTCCGCTCCTCCTTCAGCACGCGCTCGCCCAGCATGATCTTCATCGACAAGCCCCGGATGCGCCCGCTCGCGCAGTCGAACTCCAGCACCGACTCGGTGCCGTCGATCGTGAGCCC